>JBCCIS010000017.1 GCA_039028155.1 Pseudomonadota bacterium | reverse complement strand
CGTCTACACTGCCGACTTTTCGGCCAACTCGGAGTCGGCCAACTTTGGAACGAGTCGGCCGCCTTTTTTGTCGTGTAAACACTTGGCAGTCGGCCGATTTTTCGCGTCCCGTGCTCCCTTTCGCCTGCCAGACTAAAGTGTGTTACATGGACGCGCCCCGGGGGTAGGGGACAACGGTTTTCAGTCATGCGGCGTGCTTATCAGGAGCGCGCAAGTCACGGAAATTCTTGAGAAATCATGGAGGTTGTGTCCCGATGAGCGATGTGTCTGATCGCGTAAAAAAGATCGTCGTCGACCATCTCGGCGTCGATGAAGCCAAGGTCACGGACAGCGCGAGTTTTATTGACGACTTGGGGGCCGACAGCCTCGATACGGTTGAACTGGTGATGGCGTTCGAGGAGGAGTTCGGTGTCGAAATCCCCGATGACGCGGCGGAAAAGATCCTCACCATCAAGGATGCGATCGATTACATCGACCAGCACGCCGACTGATCCGGTGTCGCCCTTTGAGCAGATCCTGTTTTGATGACATCGCTTCGCGATGACATGAAGGCAGGTGAATCTGCTCACCTCATGGACGCAGAGCGGATTCACATGGTTAGGTGGAACCGCCAAACGGTTCAACCTAACCATGATCCGCTCTAGGCGACGGATCGGCGGGGTCCGCTTCTGATGCATAACGTTGATCAACGACGGGTGGTCGTCACCGGCATGGGCATGGTGACGCCGCTGGCCGATGGCGTCGAGCACAACTGGACGCGCTTGGTCGCAGGTGAGTCGGGCATTCGCCGCATCGACAGTTTCGACACCAGCGATCTGGCGGCCAAGATCGCCGGCCAGCCGCCGACTGGCAACGAGCCCTATGCGTTTCGCGCCGACGACTATGTCGACACGAAGGACCAGCGCAAAATGGATGACTTCATCATCCTGGCGCTTGCCGCCGCCCAACAGGCGGTTGAGGATTCTGGTTGGAAGGCCGAGAGCGAAGAGGATCAGCACCGCACCGGCGTCATGATCGGCTCGGGTATCGGCGGGCTGAAGACCATCTCGGAAGCCTCCATCCTGCTGCAGGAGCGCGGACCGCGCCGGGTGAGCCCGTTCTTCATTCCGTCATCTCTGATCAACCTGGCGTCTGGCCACGTCTCCATCCGCTACGGCTTTAAGGGGCCGAACCACGCCGTGGTGACGGCATGCTCGACCGGTGCGCACGCCATCGGCGATGCTTCCCGGCTGATCAAGTTCGGTGACGCCGATGTCATGATCGCCGGTGGCGCCGAAGCGGCGGTCTGCCGTTTGGGTGTTGCGGGCTTTGCCGCGTCTCGCGCGCTCTCAACCGACTTCAACGACGAGCCCGAGCGCGCGTCGCGCCCATGGGACAAGGCCCGCGACGGCTTTGTCATGGGCGAGGGTGCCGGTATCGTCGTTTTGGAGGAGCTTGAGCACGCCAAGGCGCGCGGCGCCAACATCTATGCCGAGGTCGTTGGCTACGGCCTCTCCGGCGATGCCCACCACATCACCGCGCCGGCGGACGACGGCGATGGCGGCTTCCGTTCAATGAAGAGCGCGATGGCGCACGCTTCGCTCAACCCTGAGGATATCGACTACGTCAACGCCCACGGCACGTCGACGCCGTTGGGTGACGAGATCGAGTTGGGTGCGGTCAGGCGCTTGTTTGGGGACGCGTCGTCGAAGATCTCGATGTCGTCAACAAAGTCGTCGATCGGGCACCTTTTGGGCGCGGCCGGCAGTGTTGAGGCAATCTACGCGGTCATGGCGGTTAAGAACGACGTGGTACCGCCGACGCTCAATCTGGAAGACCCGTCGGAGGCCTGCGACGGCATGGATCTCGTGCCTTTGACGGCAAAGGAGCGGCCCGTGCGTGCGGCGCTCAGCAACTCCTTCGGGTTCGGCGGCACCAACGCGAGCCTCGTGGTCGCCAAGGCACCCTGAGGGGGACGCTTCTGTCTCCCGCCGACGACGATCCCAACCAAACGAACGGAGGCGGCCGCCCTGCCGATAAACCCGTTCGCAAACCGAGTGCCTTCAACCGCTGGGTCGGCGGTTTCTTCTCGGTTGTGGTTCTTGTCGCCATCGGCGCACTGGCCGGTTTCCTGTGGTTCGATCAGCAGTCGCGCGATCCGGGGCCCCTGGAGAACGAAACGACGCTTGTCATCCCGCGCGGGACCGGCGTCGGCGCGATCGCCGACCTTCTGGCCGAGGCCGGCGTCATCAACGACTCCCTGCTGATGGTGCTGCGTGTGCGCTGGCGCGGCGAAGGCCGCGAGCTGAAGGCCGGTGAGTACGTCTTTGTCCCCGGCCAATCGTTGGACGACGTCATCGATTACCTGTCGGATGGCAGGACGGTGGTGCGGAGAATCAGCGTACCCGAGGGCCTGACGACCATGGCCGTTCTGGACCTGGTCCGTGCCGCCGACGGTCTGACCGGCGAGATCGAGGCCGAGCCCGCAGAAGGTTATCTGCTGCCCGAAACCTACCATTACGAACTCGGCGATACCCGAACGGCTGTCATCCAGCGCATGGCATCCGCCATGACCGGCACGCTGGAGGAGCTGTGGCCGAACCGTGATCCCGGCATTCCCCTGGATTCGCCGGAGGAAGCCGTCATCCTCGCCTCCATCGTCGAAAAGGAAACCGGTGTGCCGGAGGAGCGGGCCCATATCGCGGGCGTGTTCTTTAACCGGCTCGCCCGAGGCATGCCGCTGCAGTCTGACCCCACCGTCATCTTCGCTCTGACGGAAGGCAAGGATGAACTGGGGCGCGCGCTGACGCGAGCCGACTGGGAGTACGAGCACCCCTATAACACCTACCGCAACGCCGGGCTGCCGCCGGGACCGATCGCCAATCCCGGGTTCGACGCCATCTACGCCGTTCTGCATCCCCAGGAGACCGACGATCTTTACTTCGTGGCCGACGGTACCGGCGGGCATGCTTTTGCTCGCACGCTCGACGAACACAACGACAATGTCGCGGCGTATAGAGAATGGTTGAGAAATCAGGAAGAATAATATTAAGAAACAATACGTTAAGAGGATATTCTAAGGTCGATTGTTAGATTGCTCATCCGCTGACGGTTTACGCGGCATGCCGCGGAACAGCCGGTCGGTCCAGGCCGGCGGTAGGGCGCCGGCGGTAAGCGCCGCCAGGTAGACTGGCCAGGGAAACGCGATACGCGCGCGGTTCTTCATCAAACCGCGCTTGATGATCCGTGCGGCCTTGTCAGCCTCCATCAAAAACGGCATGGGATAAGGGTTGCCGTCGCTCATCGGCGTCCTGATGAAGCCCGGACAGATGACGCTGACGCCAACTGCGTCGCCTGCCGCCCATCCACGCAGCGCTTCGCCCCAGACCCTGACCGCTGCCTTGCTGCCGCAATAGGCAGGCGCGCCCGGAAAACCGCGAAAGCCAGCCAGCGACGACATGACCGCCAGTTGGCCCGATCGTCGCGGGCGCATCGCTTCCAGCGCCGGAAGCAAGGTGTTGAGGGTGCCGTCGACGTTGACGGCGAAGACATGGCGCGCCTGGGCTTCGCCTTCGCCCGCGCCGCCGGTGCCCGCCGAAACGCCGGCATTGGCGATCGCGAGCGTAAGCGGGGTCGTGGCGTCGCAGTCGCGCACCCAAGCGGCCATGGCATCGCGGTCGGTGACATCCAGGGCTGCCGTCTCGACAGTCGCGCCGCTTTGCCGGCAGGCAGCGGCGACAGCATCCAGGCGCTCGGCGTTGCGGCCGCCCAGAAACAGGTTCGTGCCGCTATCGGCATAGGCGTTCGCCAGGGCGGCGCCGATGCCGCTGCTGGCGCCGGTGATCAGGACGCCGGGCATGGGCGGGGCAGGTGGCCTTGTTGGGTCATGGCGCCTGAGTATATACAGGTGCCGCCGGTTGACCGGCATCCAACCATCCGTCGGCGGCGAGCGGGGACAGCCGTGGCACTGCAAAGCATGACAGGATTTGGCCGCGCCGAAGGCGGCGACGGCACGGTGTCGTGGATCTGGGAAGCGCGCAGCGTGAACGGCAAGGGCCTTGACGTCCGCTGCCGTCTGCCGTCCGGTTACGACGTCCTGGAGCCACAGGCCCGCGAGGCGGTCACGGGGCGCCTCAACCGCGGCAACGTCTCGCTGACCCTGAATGTCGACACCAATCGGGCGGCGGCGCCGCTGACCGTCAACCAGGAAGCGCTGGACGCGGTGCTGGCGGTCGCGCGTGATGTCGCCAAGCGCGAGAAGCTCTCACCGCCCAGTGTCGACGGCCTGTTGCGGCTGCCCGGCGTGCTGGAGACCGACACCTCGGAAGATCCGGAGGCGCGTGACGCCCGCCATGTCGCCATGCTCGCCTCCTTGACCGAGATGCTCAAATCGCTGGTCGACGCGCGCGCCAACGAAGGTGCGCGCCTTAAGGCGGTGCTGGACGGTCTGCTCGACGACATTGAAGCGGGTGTAAAGCAGGCCCGCGACCACGAGGCGGCCCAGCCGCAGGCGATTCGCGATCGCCTTCATGAGCAGATGAACGAACTGCTGGGCGCCGACACGCCGGTTCCAGAGGAACGCTTGGCCCAGGAAATCGCGCTTTTGACGACCAAGGCCGACATCCGGGAGGAACTCGATCGCCTGGACAGTCACATCACGGCGTTTCGTGACCTGCTCGGCGGTGAAGAGGCGCCGGGTCGGCGCCTTGGGTTCCTGTGCCAGGAACTGCTGCGCGAGGCCAACACGCTGTGCTCCAAATCGTCCGACAGCGGTTTGACCGCGATCGGGCTTGATATGAAGGTCGCCATCGACCGTTTGCGCGAACAGGTCCTGAATGTGGAATGATGAACGGTAGTCTCGTCCAGCGCAGGGGTTTGCTATTGGTCCTGTCGTCGCCGTCCGGGGCGGGCAAGTCGACCATCGCGACCACCTTGCTCGACAGCGAGGACAACCTTGTCCTGTCGGTTTCGGCGACCACGCGGCCCAAGCGGCCGGGCGAGGAGGACGGCACGCACTATCACTTCACCGACGCCGATGCGTTTGCCGTGATGGTCGAACGCAACGAGCTGCTGGAGCATGCGCTCGTCTTCGGTCACCGTTACGGCACACCGCGCGCGCCGGTCGAAGCCGCGCTCGAGCGCGGTCAGGACATCCTGTTCGACGTCGACTGGCAGGGCGCTCAGCAGTTGCGCGACCGTATGCCGGCGGATCTTGTGCAGGTTTTCGTCCTGCCGCCATCCGCGAGCGAATTGCACGACCGCCTGCGCAGTCGCGCATCCGACCCCGAAGACGTCGTGCTGCACCGCATGAGCCGCGCCAGTGACGAAATGTCCCACTGGGACTCGTATGACTACGTCGTCATCAACCAGCACCTTGAAACGTCGGTAGAAGCGGTCCGTGACATCCTGCGCGCCGAACGGCTACGCCGCGAGCGACAGATCGGCCTTGGCGCCTTTATCAACGACATGCGCCGCGAGCTGGACGACAGTTAACAGAAGGCGTCAGGCAAACCGTCGGTCATCGGCATCAAACGTGTCGTCTGATCGAACGCAGCCTCCTAGCCCGTCAAGCGCGCCGGGCGTCAGGCCCAGCACCTGCAGGCGGTCGCGGTCTTCGTATTCGGCCAGCGTGATGCCAAGCGGAGCGGCGGCCACAAAGCCGTAGCGTTCATAGATCGCGAGATCACCGATCAAGACGACGATGCGATGGCCCTGAGCCTGCGCGCGCTCCAGGCCATAACGGATCAACAGACGACTGATGCCGCGGCCCCGATGGCTTGGTTCGATCGCGACGGGGCCAAGTTGGATGGCCTTGACGCCGGCCCCGATCATCACCGGCCAGAACCGAATGGTACCGACCAGGTCGTCGTTCTCCAGGGCGACCAAGCTGAGCCCGGGCACGGGATCGCTCGTCGCGCGCAGCCGCGCCGCCGGGCTATCGGTCATCCGGTTGCCGAGCGCAAGCCGCGCCAATGTCTTGACGGCTTCCTCGTCTGAGAGCCGCTCTTCGATAATGTGAAACAAGGTCTGAAACTCCGGGTCGTCGAATCTATGCCAGGTCTTCAGGCAGGTGCCGATCGACCGGCGTCGACGTGATCATCCCGAAAAGGGTACCCAACCACCAACGCCAGGACGCACGGCCGCGCGCCTCTTGAGAGGGCGTCGTCGTCGTCGTCGAATGGCAAGGCAGGCGGTCATGGCCGATCCCGGTTTCGCGAAGAAGCGGTGGCGATTTACACCAACTGGCCGTCCGCGCCAATCGGTTTGTTGATCAGACGCCCGTAGGCCCGCGCCAAACGCGCGAATTCCTCAATCTCCAGCTCCTCGGCGCGCCTTCCGGGCTCGATCTCGGCCACCTCAAGGAGACCATCTGGATCATCAACCAGGGCGCCAAGCGCGTTGCGCAGGGCCTTTCGGCGTTGACCGAAGGCAGCCTTGGCGACGTCCGATAGGCAGCGGGCATCGGCCGGGTAGGCGGGCTGGGCCATCACGTCCAGGCGGACGACGCTGGCGGCGACCTTGGGCTGCGGCACGAACGCGCGCGGCGGCACGTCGAAGCAGCGTTTGACCGCGCAGCGCCACTGGGTCGCGACCGCCAGCCGGCCGTAGTCCTTCGTGCGTGGCTGAGCGGTCAGCCGCGCGGCGACCTCGCGCTGAAACATCAGGGTCATCGACGCGATCGGTTCTGCCGCCTCCAACCACGCCATCAACAGCGGCGTGGCGATGTTGAACGGCAGGTTGGCGACCACCGTCAATGGTTGATCGGAAAGACCCGACAACGGTGTTTCGAGCGCGTCGCCTTCGACGATCGTCAGCCGGCCGGCTGCAACGGCGGCGAGTTCGTCCAGCGCCGCAATCGCGCGCCGGTCCTTCTCTATCGCCGTCACATGATTGGCGCCGGCGCGCAACAGAGCGCGTGTCAGGCCGCCGGGCCCAGGCCCGACCTCGACGGCGTGTCGACCTTCAAGCGGACCGGCGACTTTGGCGATGCGGTTGAGCAGGTTCTCGTCGAGCAGAAAGTTTTGGCCCAGCGACTTGCGCGCCGCCAACCCATGACGGGCGATGACGTCGCGAAGCGGCGGCAGATTGTTGAGTGCCGCCTGGTTGCCGGAAGTCACAGCAGAGCGCACCGCTTCGACGCTTTAGATGCGGATATCCACAAATGCCTGGCGCCTGAGGTCACGCAGGTAACCACGCGAGACGAGATCGAACTGCTCGTCTTCCAGGGTCGCCAGGATCTCCTCACGAGTCGGCAGACCGCCATCGGCCTCGCTGCGCTCACAAACAATCAGCACATGGTAGCCAAGTTCGGTGCGCAGGGGTTCGGAGGCTTGCCCCGTCGGAAGCGTCTGGACCGTCTCTGTAAACACCGGCTGCAGTTCGCTCATGCGCAACGTGATCGGTGGGCTGATCTGGGCAGACGGAAATGTCCCGCCAAGCGTATCCAAGTCACCGCAAGCGGCGATGGCGGCCTGGACCTCCCCGGCTTGCTGCTGAAGTTCTTCCTCGTTTGCCGCGGCCTGCACGGGCAGCAGGGCCTGGCGGAGAACGAACGGCGGATCGGGGTCATCGCCGCCGAAGCCGACGCGCTCGTCGCGCAGCAGGATCAGGGTGTAACCGCCGATCACGCGAATCGGCTGGGACATCGACCCCGGTGACATCTCTGAAATGACGGCACGGAGCTCATCCGTCAACTGGGTCTCGAAAATCCAGCCGAGGTCGCCGCCGTTCGCGCTGCTGGCGCTTTGCGAGAACTGGCGCGCGATCGCGGGGAAGCTGGCGCCGGTGCGGATCGCGTCGGCCAGGCGCTGCAAGTTGGCGAGAATCTCGCCTTCGCGCGACGGTTCATCGACGCCCAGGAAGATCTCGGCCAGCAGATACGAATGCTCGTCGGCGCTTGCCTCGATGCGCTCCAGAATTTCGGTGATTTCCTCTTCCGTGATGTTGTCGTCGCGCATGCGGTCTTGAACCAGGCGTGTCCACACGATTTCCGCCTCAAGCTCGCTCATCAGCGCGTCGCGGCTCAGGCGGTTGAACGACAGATAGGAGTCCAGTTGACCCGGCTGCAGCCCAAGCGACTGCTCGACGAGCTGTGCCGCTGCATCCAGCTGCCCCTGGCTGACCTCATAACCGATCCGCGCGCCTTCCTGAAGCTGCAGGCGCTCGTCGATCAGGGTTCTCAGGACCTGTGGAAACAAACGCTGACGCGCCTCCTGGGTGTCCTCCAGATTGGCGGTCACGAACACAATCGCCATGCGTTCGAACACGTCCAAAACCGAAATCGCGTGGTCGTTCACAACCGCGGCAATGCGGATGGAGTCTTGCGCGCGAAGCGGCTGCGATACCAGTGCCAGACCGACAATCAACGCGATCGAGGCGACGCTGCGGATAATAATCTTGCTCACGAACATCGGATTAGGTCGTTTCCCGGTCCCAGACCTTGTGACGAGAAGTTGGGTGAAATCAAGGCAGACATTCAGTGTTAGCCCAGCTGCTTCAGGCGGATCGTCACCAGGAAGGTCGTATCCGGCTGAACATCACGGTTTTCGGTGAAACTGCGATCGACGCCGGCCTCGATCACGATGCACTCGTTCTCGTAGAGTAAACCCGCGCCATAGGAAATGGTGCCGGCGCCGGTCAGGTCCTCTCGCCAGTTGCCTGTCGCGCCCCATCCGTCGCCAAAGTCAACGATCGCGCTGGTGAAGAGTTGCTCGCGCTCTTCGGTAGTGTCGACGACCAGGTTGGGGTCGTCTTTGAGGCGGACGTAAGTGGCGCTGACGCGAAGCCATTCCGGGCCCGTCGTAAAGCCCAGTTCGCTGCGCCGCACCGCGAAGCTCTCGTTATCGATCCGGAACCGGTACAAAAGGTCCAGGTATTCGTTGGGGCTGACCAGGACACGGCCGACAAAGTGCGAGAAGTGGGCGTCCAGACCAGTGCCGGGCGAGAAGGTGTCGTCTACTCGCGCACGATAAACCTGGCCGACCAGAACCTCGGTCCGCCCGCCGTTGGCGCCGAATGCGCCGAGGCGAATGCCGTAGTTGATCCTGGGTCCGCCCTCGACCCGGTCGATGCCGGGGAAGCGGTTTTCCGAGAACAGGTTGATATCGTCGAACTCGAAATCCTGGCTGTCCTCGTTGGGGATCTCCGCCGGATTGCCGCCGTTGGGACTGATCACGCCCATGACGATCGGCTCGATCACCTGTTGGACGCTGCCTGACTGGCGAACGAAGGGATAGCGCCACTCAACCGACGCAACCGGCCAGATACGTCCTTCGAAACCCGAAAAGTTTGGTTGACCGTTGCCGATCACAAGATCGTCGACGTGGTAGGCATCACCGCGAAGCGATGCCCTCAACGTGAAGAGCTGGCCGTCATCGGAAAGATATGGCAACTCGTATCCGGCGCCGACAGACACGCGCTGCGTGTCCGTGCCGTCCTGGCGTGTCAAGGCGAGTGCGCTGGAATCGAGTGTGAAGAAGCTGCCGTCTTCCGCCGGATTGGTCACAATCTGATGTTCGAGCCAGGGCAGGACAACGGGTATCTGGTCTTGATCGTCGCTCGCGCGCAACCCCTGAAACACATAGGACGACGCGGACGCGTAGGAGCGGTTGCGGAAGCCCTCGACATAGACATCGGATGTCAGCGTGTCGACGTTGTCGAAGTTGTAGCGGTCCAGGAATGTGTCGTCAGAACTGCGGTATAGGTCGAAGCCGTAGCGCCAGGTGCTGTCGTAGTTCCACTGACCGTCGCCCTTGATGAAGTAGCGGAACTCGTTGCCGTCCAACTCCTGGCCGGTGTTGTCGCGCGCTTTCGTGTAGGTCAGTGCACCGTCAAGTTCCAATCCGCCGGCGCCGGTTAGGGCCCGGTACTCGCCCAGAAACACCGGCGCTTCCTTGGTCAAAAACATGGTGGTGAAGGTCGCGTCCTGGTTTGGCGCCAGGTTGAAGTAATAGGGGACGTTCAAGATCAGGCCGAGGTTGCTGTTCGAGCCGTAACTTGGCGCCAGAAAACCACTTCGCCGCTTAACCGTCGGGTCGGGGTGACGGAAGTAGGGCGAATAGCCGATGGGCACACCGAACACCTCGAAGAAAGAATCGTAGTACTCGACGTCTCTGGTCTCCTGGTTGTGGACGATCTTGACCGCCTTGACCTGCCACAGCGGCGCCGCATTGGGATCGTCCTCGCATAGGTCGCACGGGCTGTAGACACCTTTGCGCATCTCGGTCACGACACCGCCGGTGCGCCGCGCGCCATTTGCGGCAACGCGGGTGTTCTCATCAAGCAGGATGCGGATACCGCTGATGACGCCGTTCTTCAGGTCACCCGTCAGTTCCACATAGTCGGAGAAGAAAACCTCGCCGGTCGGCTCCAGCAAAACGATATTGCCGGTCGCGGTGACGATATCGGAGTTCTGGTTATAGGAAATGGTGTCGGCCTGAAGGATGCGCCCGGCACTGGCAATCTCCACATTGCCGCTCGCCGTGACGATCTGCAGTGCCTGGTCATAGCGGATCTCGTCAGCCTGCAGAACGACATTGTCGCTCAGATTGCCGGCATCCAGAAGAGTGCCGCCATCGTCTTGAGCGAGGCCGCCTTGCGGCAGCCACAGCAACAGTGCGGCAACGAGACCCAGCAGGCAGCGCCCATGCCTGCGCTGTGTCATCCATCCTCCAGGTGAAACAAGAGAGCGGTGCCTATCAGGGCGAAAATCGTCGCCGGCGCCCAGGCCGACAAGATGGCTGGCAAGCTGCCCGACATCCCCAGCGCCAACGATACGTCAGAGGTGAAGTAGAGAAGGAAACCCGTCATCAGGCCGGCAAGGATAAATATGCCCAGGCGGCCGCGCCGGGTCAGTCGCAGCGAGAAGCTCGCGGCAACCAGTACCATCGCCGACAACAACAGCGGTATCGACAGAATGGAGTGCCAGTGAATGCGGTGCCGCAGGCCCGAAAAGCCGGCCTTCTCCAGCGACTGGATGAACTCAGGCAGGTCCCAGAACGACATGGTATCGGGCGGCGCGAAGCTGTCCTGGATACGCCCGACTGTCAGTTCCGTATCGATGCGGTAGGTCTTCGCGAACGCGGCGGTCATCTCAGGGCTTGTCACGAGCGCGTCGTCCAACTCCCAATAGCCGTCATGCAAAGTTGCAGTTTTGGCATCGATGCGTTCGGCGAAACGGTCGACGTCCTCATACAGGAAAATGATCACGTCATCCAACTCGGTGCCGCTCTGCGACACCCGTTCGGCATGGATCACCATCTGCTCGTCACCGTCGCCGTCACGCAGCCAAAGGCCGCTGCCGGAGACCGTCAACAGACTGGATTGTCCGCGCAGATACTGCGCCTCCATCTGCTCGAAACGCGAGATGAAGGCGGACGACAGGGGATTGAAGACCGTCACGACGAAGATGCCGAGACAAAGCGCGATTGAGAGCGAGGGCAGCAGAAACTGCCAGACCGACACGCCGGCAGCGCGCGACACGACCAACTCATTTGTTCGTGTCAGCCACAGATAGGTCAGCATGGTGCCGAACAGTACCGCGAAAGGCAGCACCTTCTGGGCGATGTACGGCACGCGCAGCAGCGCCATTTCGATAACGACAATCAGGCCGGCGCCCTCGCGCGACGCCGCGCGATCACCCAGGTTGACGGCGTCGATCAGAAACGCGACGCCCATGATCAGCATGAAAACAAGCCCGATCGAGATCAGGAACTGACGCCCGATGTAGCGCGACAACAGATAGGAGAGCCGCATGACGATCAGGCCTCCGATCGTCGGAAGGTTGGCGGCGATAGCCATCGTGGAATGCGGTTGCGCTGCAGGATCAGCGCCGCCAGCGCCGAGGCCGCGAACGGATAGGCGTAGAAGATCGGCAGGACCTCCGGCGTCTTGACCAACGCGTTGCCAAGCGCGAACGACAGCGAGATGAAGAGCACCGCCGATAGCACCCCGGCCATCAAACGGGGCCATTGCCGGCGGCGGTTGAACTCACCCGAGATCATGGCCGCCAGGCCGATCATGGTGAGTGCGATGACATTGATCGGCGTGATCAGCCGCCGATGGAACTCCGCGGTCAGTTCTGGTCGGTTTTGCTCATCGCTAACCGAGATCGCCGGTCCGATCAGTTCATGCAGATAACGCTCTCTCGGCTCGCGGTAGCGGTCGCCTGGCGGTTCGGTCAGATCCGACAGGTCCAGCGTGTAGCGGTCGAAGAACAGCATCCGGATGTTCTGACCCTCGGTCGAGACTTCCTGACGATTTCCGTTGATCATCAGGAAGCGCGGTCCTTCCGGCGACGAGACCAGCGCGCCCCTCTCGGCCATCATGGTGACCGGGGCGCCTTCCTCACGGCTGTCATGCACCAGGATGCCGAGCACCTCGCCGTTGGGGTTGCGTGCCCGGACATAGACGGTCAGACCATCGATCAGGCTGTTAAAGACGCCTTCCTGCAACAGGATGTGTGAGTAATCAGCGCGCAGGACATACTGCTCGTCCTTGAACGTCCGGAAGCCCGCGGGCATCAGATAGAGGTTGATGGCATAACCCGCGCCCATCACGCAAAGCGCCATCAAGAGCGCCGGCGCAGCAAGCGCCCAATGGCTCAGGCCCGCGGCGCGCAGCACCACCAGCTCGCGATCGGTGTTGAGGCGGTTGTAGACGTAGATGACCGCACAGAAAGCGGCGACCGGCAGAATGATGGCCAGCACGGTCGGCATCAGCAGCATCGTCAGCTTGGCGAAGCTGAAGAACGAGAGGCCCTTGTTGATGATGAAGTCGAGGAAACGAAGTGACTGGCTGAGCCACACGACGCCAGTCAAGGCAACGGTGACGAAGACCACCGTCGACCCCAGCTGACGCAAGATATAGCTAACAAACCCCTTCATTACCGCACTATAGGCATAGCTCTTCGGTCCGAACCAGTGTTGCGAGGCTGTCGTGCCGGGCAAAGACGGCGATAGCGTGACCTGTCCCCATGGCGGTCCCAGTCAGCCACCTTGCCGGTTTTCCTCCCCCAAGGCGCGTGTTATACGGTGCAAACCCGGCTCCCGGCCAGAGGGAGACGAAAAAATATCTGTGATTCAAAGGCTTAGGCGGAGTCTCGCGCATGCACGAAGACCTGAACCGATCCGGCGATGTGAAGCTGGGCTCGGAACGGCAGTTTGGCTTGGTGTTCGCCGCCGTCTTCGTGATCGTGGCACTTTTCCCGCTGCTGGGCGACGGCGGCGTCCGGATCTGGTCGCTTGGTATCGCGGCGGCCTTTGTGATTGTCTCCTTCGTCTATCCCCGCTGCCTCAGGCCGTTCAACAAGCTGTGGTTTCGCTTCGGTCTGTTGCTACACCGGGTCATGAGCCCGGTGGTCATGGGTTTGATGTTCTTTGTCGCGGTGACGCCGACCGGCTTCATCATGCGCACCCTGGGCAAGGATCTGCTTAGGCTGCGCTTCGATAAGGACGCCACAAGCTACTGGATCGAGCGCACGCCGCCGGGCCCGGCCCCGGACACCATGCGGAACCAGTTTTAGGCCAGCCGCGCAACCATGCGCATTCTCGGCATCTCGGCCTTCTACCACGACAGCGCCGCGGCCCTGGTCGACGAGAGCGGCATCGTTGCCGCCGCGCAGGAGGAACGCTTCACGCGCAAGAAGCATGACTCCGCGTTCCCCGACAACGCGATCGCGTACTGTCTGGAAGAAGCCGGCATCACGCTGGACGATGTCGATCACGTCACGTTCTACGACAAGCCATTTCTGAAGTTCGAGCGCCTCTTGGAAACCTACGTCGCGTTCGCGCCGCGCGGCTTCCAGTCGTTCCGTATGGCGATCCCAGTGTGGCTGAAAGAAAAGCTCTTTCTGAAGGATCTGCTGCGCAAGCAGCTCAAGGCCTATAACGAGGAGTTCGATTGGGCGAAGAAGCTCCTGTTCGCCGAACATCATCAAAGCCACGCGGCATCCGCCTTTTTTCCGTCGCCGTTCGACGACGCCGTCGTGCTGACCATGGACGGTGTCGGCGAGTGGACGACGACGTCCGTCTCGATGGGCGAGGGTAACAAGCTAGAGATCGTCCGGGAGCTTCACTTCCCCCATTCGCTGGGACTGCTCTATTCAGCCTTCACCTATTACACCGGCTTCAAGGTCAATTCCGGCGAGTACAAGGTGATGGGACTGGCGCCCTATGGCGAGCCCGCGTTCAAAGACCTGATCCTCGATAACCTGATGGACGTGAAACCGGACGGTACGTTCCGGCTGGACCAGTCGTATTTCGATTACTGCACCGGTTTGACCATGACGAACCAGAAGTTCGCCGACCTGTTTGGCGGACCGGCGCGCGGTGCAGACGAATTGCTGACCCAGCGCCACATGGATCTCGCCGCCTCGATCCAGGCGGTGACGGAAGAGGTGGTGTTGCGCATGACGCGCTCGCTGGCCAAGGAGACGGGATCGAAGAACCTATGCTTGGCCGGCGGCGTGGCGCTTAACTGCGTCGCTAACGGCAAGGTGCTGAAGGACGGCGCGTTCGACAACATTTGGACCCAGCCCGCCGCCGGTGATGCCGGGGGCGCGTTGGGCGCGGCGCTGGCGACCTATTATGGCCCGATGGGACAACCGCGCGAGATCCAGCAGGGGTCCGATGCCATGAAGGGCTCGTACCTGGGCCCTGTGTTCAAGCAGGAGGACATCGAGGCGCGTCTGGGCAACGCGGGTGGCACGTTTCAGGTTGTCGACGATGCCGACGTCATCGAGACGACCGCGCGTCTGCTCGCCGATCAGAAGGCGGTTGGCTGGATGCAGGGGCGCATGGAGTTCGGACCACGCGCGCTGGGCGGCCGCTCGATCCTGGGCGACCCGCGCTCGCCAACCATGCAGAAGACGCTGAACCTTAAGGTCAAGTATCGGGAGTCATTCCGGCCCTTCGCCCCGTCGGTGTTGCGCGAGGATGTTGCCGACTGGTTCGATATCGATGTCGACAGCCCTTACATGCTGCTCGTCGCCGACGTGAAGAGCGAACGCCAACGTCCCATGAGCACCGACGAACAGGCGCTTTTCGGCATCGACAAGTTGAACGTCCAACGCTCGGAGATTCCCGCCGTCACCCATGTCGATTACTCGGCACGGGTTCAAACGGTGCATGCCGAAACCAACCCGCGCTATCACGCGCTGCTGACCGCGTTCAAGGCGATCACCGGCTGTCCGGTTCTCGTCAACACCTCGTTCAACGTGCGTGGCGAACCGATCGTCAACACACCGGAAGACGCGTTCCGTTGCTTCATGGGCACGGAACTGGATGCGCTTGTCGTCGGCAACTGCGTGCTGATGAAGGACAATCAGGACCCCGCGCTCAAGCTTGAGTACAAGGATGCCTTCGCACCGGACTGAGACGCCGTCGCGCTGGCGCCGCATGGGCAAGACACTCGGTATCAACCTGATCGTGTTTCTGGTGTTGCTGATCGTTGTCGAACTCGTGCTCGGCAGCTGGCTCTTCGGGCCGGAGTTCGGCTCGCTCAACGTCGGCATCAACGCCAACCGTGTCGAGACCGAAAGCCCGTACTATCCGGCAGGCACGGCGTTGATTTATCAGCGCGACGAATATGGCTTGCGTGGCGACCACGGCGATCCCTCGGCGATCACGATACTGGCGGTCGGCGGTAGCACGACCAATGACCGTGTCGCGACCGAAGGTGACACCTGGCCCGATGTATTGGAGGAGGAGCTTCGCGCGCGAGGTTATGACCACGTTGTCGCCAACGCCGGCGTCGACGGTCACTCGTCCATGGGCCACATCAAGAGCTTTGAGTTGTGGTTTCCCAACATTCCCGACCTGGCGCCCGAGTACGCGCTGATCTATGTCGGCCATAACGACCGTGGCGTCGCGCCCGGCCAGGTGCCCCAGCCCGACAGCCTGACATCGCCATCATGGTCCCGGCGGCTGAGCACCTACATCCGCAATCACAGCGTCTTCTCGCGCGCGTTCAAGAACCTGAAGGGCTGGATCGCGGCTCACGACATCGATGTCGTCTATGGTGATGTCGACACCAACCCCGAGACGATCTCCTATCAGCCGGTCGCACCCGTCACACCCAATCAAGAGGCGCTGGATGCCTATGGCGAGAGGCTGCGGTTGCTCGATCAGGTCGCGCGCAACTATGGCACCACGCCGATCTACGTGACCCAGCCGGTCGGCCTCGTCCGCGAGGCGGGCGGCGAACTGGAAGAGGTAGCCGGAAGCGGGGCAGGCAGTATCTTTCAGGAGATGCGGGCCTACAACGACGTCTTGCTCGCTTTCTGCCGCGACGTCGGTGCCATCTGTATCGATCTGGCCGGTGAGCTCGTCTTTGATACCCAGGACTTCTATGACGCCATTCACACGACACCCAGCGGGTCGCGACGGATCGGCACCTATCTGGCTGAGCAGCTGCCGGCCCACATCGAATAGAGCCGCCAGGCACTTCCCGTCATGGTGACTTGCAGTAGAATGACCGCGCGCCCAGTATCGGTGCCACCCGCCCGCGGCCTCGCTGGCCGATAGAAACACCACTAAACGCACCTGAGGACACCATGGACTTTGCCTTTGCGACGACTATCCCCGATGACGCCGACGCGCTGATTGTCGGCATAAGCGAGAACCGCGCGTTGCGGCCCGGGGCCGAGGAAATCGACGGGCTGACCGACGGCGCCGTCACCAAGGCCGTCGCGACTGGACGGTTCAGCGGCAAGCGCGATCAGATCCTCGACATCGTCGCACCGGCGGGCATCAGCGCCAGCCGTATCGTGGCCGTCGGCCTCGGCGATTTCGACGACATCACCGATCTCGGGCGCCAGCGCCTGGGCGGCAATGTTGCTGCACACCTCAATCGGGTCGGCGCCAAGCACGCGGCCCTGCTGTCGGTCAAGGCAGCCCACGGCGCCGATTTCTCCCACGGTGTCCGGCTGCGCAGCTATCGCTTCGACAAGTACCGCACCAAGCTGAAGGACGACGATCTGCCCAGCCTGGAGCGCCTGACGATCGTCAGCGCCGACCCCGAGGCGGGCGAGGCCCGCATGGCCCGTCTGGCGCCGCTCGCCGCCGGTGTCGAATTGACCCGGAACCTCGTCAGCGAGCCGGCCAACACACTCTATCCAGAGGAGTTTGCCAGAAGAGCGAGTGAATTGAGCGCGTTAGGTGTCGACGTTGAAGTCTTGGGAGAAGCCAAGATGACCGAGCTGGGCATGGGTGCGCTGCTTGGCGTCGGCCAGGGCAGCGCCCGCGAATCCCAGCTTGTGGTGATGCGCTGGGAGGGCGCCGCCAGCGACGCGCCGTGGCTGGCGGTGGTCGGCAAGGGCGTGTGCTTCGATACCGGCGGCATCTCGATCAAGCCGGCCGGCGGCATGGAGGAGATGAAGTTCGACATGGCGGGTGCGGGCTGTGTCACCGGCCTGATGCACGCGCTTGCCGCGCGCAGTGCCAAGGCCAACGTGGTCGGCATCATCGGCTGTGTCGAGAACATGCCGTCCAGCACAGCCCAACGGCCAGGCGATGTGGTGACCACCATGTCGGGCCAGACGATCGAGGTCATCAACACCGACGCGGAGGGCCGGCTGGTGCTGGCCGACGCTCTGCACTATGCGGTCGAGACCTTCAAACCGAAGCAGGTGATCGATCTGGCGACTCTGACCGGGGCGATCATCGTCGCCCTGGGCAGCTACAAGGCGGGCCTCTTCAGCAACAACGATGAACTGGCCTATGGCCTGGTTGCCGCCGGCGACAAGGTTGGTGAGGAGCTCTGGCGCATGCCACTGGGCGACCGCTACAGCAAGGACATCAAGTCCGACATCGCGGACATGAAAAACGTCGGCAAGGCGCGCGAGGCCGGCAGCACGGCAGGCGCCGTTCTGCTGGAGCGCTTTATCGGTGATACGCCATGGGCGCACCTGGACATCGCCGGTACCGCCTGGGTGAAGTCGGACGAGCCGCTGACGCCCAAGGGCGCGACCGGCTACGGCGTGCGCATGCTCGATGCCTTCGTCGAGGAGCAGTACGAAAGCTAGGACCCGATGAGCGAAATCGGCTTCTACCACCTGCTGCGCACGCCTCTCGAACGGGCCCTACCGAAGCTCCTGGAAAAGGCGGTGTCGCGGGGCATGCGCGCGGTGGTCGTCGCGGAATCCGACGAACGGGCAGAGCATCTGAGCGCGGCCTTGTGGACCTATGATCCCGCCTCGTTCTTGCCCCACGGTACGGCCGCCGACGGCGACCCAGAGGACCAGCCGGTCTATCTGACCGATCACGTCACCAACCCGAACGGCGCCAAGGTCCTGGTCCTGACCGGTGGCGCAGATGCCGGTGAGACATCTGACTTCGAACGCATCATCGACATGTTCGATGGCCGCGACGAAGCCGCCGTGGCCGCCGCTCGTGTGCGTTGGAAAGCGTTGAAGGATGGCGGTCATCACCTGACCTATTGGCAGCAGACTGATCAGGGCGGCTGGGAGCAGAAGGCCGAAGCGGGCGGCGAGGCTGGGTAGTAGACGCTGGCGGTCGAACGCCCTATAAGGCGCGCGAAATTCACACGACCCCTCGTTCTCACCAGCAAAAAGACCGCTCACCATGGCCACCGAACGCACGCTATCGATCATCAAACCGGACGCCACCCGCCGCAATCTGACCGGCAAGATCAACGCCAAACTGGAGGATGCCGGTCTCCGGATTGTCGCCCAGAAGCGCATCGCCTTGACCCAGGAGCAGGCTGAGGCCTTTTACGAAGTCCATCGCGAGCGCCCTTTCTATGGTTCGCTGGTCGCGTTCATGACGTCCGGTCCCGTGGTCGTTCAGGTCCTGGAAGGCGACAACGCCGTTGCCAAGAACCGCGAAGTCATGGGCGCCACCAATCCCGCCGATGCGGATGCCGGCACCATTCGCGCGGAGTTCGCCGAATCGATCGAGGCCAACTCGGTGCACGGCTCGGACTCCGTAGAGAATGCCGCGCGCGAAGTCGCGTTCTTCTTCTCCGACGACGAGATCGTCGGCTAGCACTGACTCGGGGAGGGCGCGGCAATCATGCGTGTCCTCATTCACGAAGCGCAACCGCAGCCGCTGGTCGAGCGGTTGGCGGCGCGCTTTCCCAACGTCGAGGTCTTCGGCTGCGACAGTTATGCCGCGTTGCCTGACGCGCTTGCCGAGACAAAGCCTGAGGCGCAATTCCACATTCGCTTCGAAGAGGGGCCCTATCCATCCGATGCGCTGAAGTCATCGCCGGGTCTGGAGTGGATCGCGATCGGCGGCGTTGGCGCCGATCACCTGGGGGCGTGGGACCCGGCGAGCGTAACGGTCACCAATGGCGCCGGCGTCGCCGCTGAATCGATGGCCTGGTACGTCATCGGTTCGACCGTGGCGCTCGCCATGCGGTTTCCCTTTTTCATGCGCGCGCAGGCGCGCCACGAATGGTGCCCGGGAACCGTCCGCGATCTGCGCGGGCTGACCATGGCGATCGTCGGGCTGGGCAGCACCGGTCAGGCGCTTGCCGCGAAGGCGACGGCGCTTGGCATACGCGTCGTCGGTACGCGCGCCAGGCCGCAAGACATGGCGAATGTCGACAAGGTCCATGCCGCCGACGACCTGCACACCGCGCTCGCCGAGGCCGATGTCGTTGCCGTCTGCGTACCGCGGACTTCACGGACGCTTGGCATGATCGATGCCGCCGCCTTCGCGGCCATGAAGCCCGGCGCCTTTTTGGTCGACGTCTCGCGCGGCGGCGTGGTCGATGCGGCGGCGTTGGAAGAAGCGCTGATCAGCGGCCAGTTGGGCGGCGCGGCGCTGGATGTTTACGATCCCGAGCCGATGCCCGAAGACGCACCGTTCTGGGATATGGAGAACGTGATCATCACACCCCATAGCTGCGCGGTTTACGAAGGCTGGGAACTGGCGGCACTTGATATCTTTGCCGACAATCTCGCTCGACACATGGCCGGCCGGCAGCGTTTCAACATCGTCGACCCGGTGAGGGGATACTGATGCCACTCATTGCGCAATCCCACGTCCAGGCGCTGTCGCCTTATGAACTCGCCGAGATGGGTAAGCCCGGCGCCATCCAACTGGCGTCGAACGAGGCCGCTATTGCCGCCAGCCCGCTTGCCATCGAGGCCGCGCGCGATGCCATGGCGCGGCCGCAGCTCTATCCCGACACGGAAGCGCGGGCACTGCGCGAAGCGCTCGGCGAAATCCACGACATAGAGCCCGAGCGTATCGTCTGCACCGCCGGTTCGATGGAGGTGATCCTCTATCTGGCGCTGGCCTATCTCGGCTCAGGCACCGAGGCGCTGACCAGCCGCTACGGCTATCTGTTCTTCGATACCGCGACACGCATCGCCGGCGGCCGTGTGGTGCGCGCCGAGGAACCGGGCATGACCGTCGACATCGACCACCTGCTGCGCGCGGTGACACCGGAGACCCGCATCCTTTTTCTGGCCAACCCGAACAATCCGACCGGGACGTTGCTGGACATCCAGTCAATCCGCGCGCTGCAGCGGGACCTGCCGGATCACGTGCTGCTGGTATTGGACGCCGCCTATGGCGAGTTTGTCAGCGACCCCGCCTATGACGATGGCTTGGCGCTGGCGCGCGAGAGTTCGCGCACGGTCGTCTTGCACACCTTTTCCAAGATCCACGGTCTGGCCGGTATGCGTATCGGCTGGGCCTATGGTCCGCCCGACGTCGTCGACATGGTGCACCGGCTGCGTCTGCCCAACAGCCTGACCGCGCCCTCACTCGCTGCCGCCCACGCCGCGGTGCGCGACAGCAAGCATGTTGACCATCATCGCGAGCTCAACAACCACTTGCGTGCGATGTTTGAAAGTGCCGTGACGCCGATGGGTCTCAAGGCCGTCCGAGGTCACGGCAACTTCGTGCTCGTGCGTTTTCCCGGCGGTGCCGATCAGGCGGCCAACACCTACGACGCACTGAAGCAGCGCGACATCATTCTGCGGCCCATGGGCGGTTACAAACTGCCGGACTGTCTGCGCGTGACGCTGGGACCGGAAGATGACTTGCAGACGGCGATCGCCGCTCTGCGCGACGTGCTTATCTAAGTTCTATTGAGATAAGGCGAGACAGGGCCGCACCTCTGCCCCTCTCCAACGAGGGAGAGGGCCGGGGTGAGGGGGCCGCGCGCGATAGCGCACTAATCAAACTGGCGACGGCTTACCCCTCACCCTACTTCGGCTATGGCGCTGACGCGCCCAAGCCTGCGTTTCCCTCTCCCTCAAGGGGCGAGGGAAACAACAAGATGCCCTTATGGCAACGGGTTGATCATGAACCCGTTGACGAAGTCGGCATCGTCGATGCGGACGATCTCGTTGCGCACGGTAATCCGGCCTTGCGCGACGAGCTTGAGCGCCAGGGGATAGATCTGGTGCTCGACCTCCAAGATCCGCGCGGCGAGCGTGTCCTCTGTATCGTCCGGCAGCACAGGGACCGCGCCTTGAACGATGATCGGGCCGGCATCCAGCTCCGGACGGCTGAAGTGGACGGTTGCGCCGGAGATCCGCACGCCCGCCTCGATCGCACGGGCGTGGCAGTTGATGCCGGGGAAGGCGGGTAAGAGCGCGGGGTGGATGTTGATCATGCGATCACGCCAATTGCGCACGAAGCGCTCGGTCAGGATGCGCATGAAACCGGCGAGACAGATGAACGAGCAACCGGCCTTGCGTGTCGTACGGTCGAGCACGGCGTCGAAGTCGTCTCGCGTGCTATAGGCCTTGTGGTCGATGACGGCGGTCGGTATGCCGGCCTGGTCGGCGCGGGTCAGCCCCTGGGCGTCCGGGCGGTTCGACACCACCAACCCGATTTCGGCGGGGATGGTGCCGTCGGCGCAGCCGTCGATAAGCGATTGCAGATTGCTGCCCCGCCCGGAGATGAACACCGCAACCTTCATTACCGATCTCAGCCTTTGAGCCAGCCGCTGTCGAGCTTGTCGATCGTCAGCGGCTCCGCCGCGTCGCGCGCGACGAGTTCGCCGATCGGCCATACGGTTTCGCCGCCGTCACGCAGTCTTGCGGCGACAGCCTCAGCGTCTTCCGGTGCCGTGACAACGATCATGCCGATGCCGCAGTTGAAGGTCCGCGCCATCTCATGCGCCGTGATACCCGATCCCTGATGGCCGGTGGCAAGCCATGAAAAGACGTCCGGTACCTGCCATGATCCCGCAGTGATGTGTGCGCTCAAATGGTCGGGCAGGACGCGCGGAATGTTCTCGATCAAGCCGCCGCCGGTGATGTGGCAGAGCGCCTTGACGCCGCCGCCTCTGATCGCCGCCAGGCAGCTTTTGACGTAAATGCGCGTCGGCTCCAGCAGGGCAAGGCCCAGGCTGGTGCCCGGTTGGAACGGTGCGTCGTCGGCTAGATCCAGGCCACGCAGGGCGATCGCCTGGCGCACCAGGGAGAAGCCGTTGGAATGCACGCCGCTGGACGCCAGGCCCAGGATGACGTCGCCGGGCGCCATATCGTCACGGGGCAACAGGCCGTCGCGTTCAACCGCGCCGCAGCAAAAGCCGACGAGGTCGTAGTCGCCGGGCGCATAGAGGCCGGGCAGTTCAGCGGACTCACCGCCGATCAAGGCGCACCCGGCCTGATGGCAGCCCTCCGCGACACCGGCGACGAGGTCGCGGGCGAGCTCGACCTCCATCTGGCCGATACCGATATAGTCCAGGAAGAAGAGCGGTTCGGCGCCCTGGACCAGCACGTCGTTGGCGCACATGGCGACGCAGTCGATGCCGACGGTGTCGTGGACACCGACATCGATCGCCAGCTTCAGCTTGGTGCCGACGCTGTCGGTGCCGGAGACGAGAAGGGGGTCTTCATAACCGGCCGCGCGCGGGTCGAACACGCCGCCGAAGCCACCCAGCGCGGCGTCGGCGCCGGAGCGCATGGTCGCGCGGGCGAGCGGCTTGATCGCCTCAACCACACTCTCGCCGGCGTCGATATCGACGCCCGCGTCCCTGTACGTCAGGCCTGTCATGGCGGCCTCGCTCCCCGAACGACGGTCTGTTATCGTCGGCTCAACATACGTCATGGGAACGTCTTTGCAATGCGGCAAAAGCCTCGCCGATGGGGCCTCAGGCTCCTTGTTCTTTCCGTTGGACTGGTTGTGCTTGTCATGGGCCTCGATGGCCCCCATTCGGCGCGCGCTCAAGATGCCTTCGTCGTCAGTAACGTCATGGTCGACGAAACCGCCGACAGCGCTGATGCCGCGCGCGATACGGCACTCGCCAACGGTCAGCAGATGGCCTGGCGGTTCCTGGTCCAACGGCTGGTCCCGATCGGCGATCAGCAGCGCGCGATCAGCGCCGGGCAGAGCCAGCTCACCAATCTCGTCCGTAGTTTTGGTGTGGATGAAGAGCGTGTCTCTTCAGAGCGTTACATCGCGAACTTAACCTATCGATTTAACGCGGATGCGGTGCGTTCGCTACTCAGCGTGCAGAACATCCCGTTTGCTGAATCGCCGGGTCCGACCCTTCTGGTCCTGCCTGTGCTGATACGCGGTGGCACGCCGGCGCTGTGGTCGGAGGGCGATGCGGTATGGCTGCAGGCGTGGCAGAACGCGCCGCCGGGCCACGGTTTGATCGCGTTACGCGCGCCGTTCGGCGATCTCTCCGATCTCCTATCGCTCGATGCCGAGGACGCGGTACAGGGTAACTGGGCGTTGATGCAGCCCTTGGCTGAGCGGTATGGCGCCCAGGGCGTCTTGGTCGCGACCATCGAGGCGGGCAACGCGAACAATCTGTCGCTGACCACCTATACTGAGGCGATTGGCGAGCAGGTGCCCATCCTCGGTTCGCGCATTGTGCCGTCGCTCGGCGAGGGCGACCTGTTGAATGCCGTCAAAACCGCCGACGACAGCGTCAACGAGACCTGGAAGACGGCCAACCTGCTGGCGCCTGATTCCCAGGACGAGATCGTTGTCGATGTCTCGTTCGACGACCTCGCCAACTGGCTGGAGATGCGCCGGGTCCTCTCCGGCACCGCGCTGATCCAGGATGTCGAGACGATCGTGTTGTCGGCCAAGAGCGCCCGGGTGAACCTGCGCTATCTCGGCGATGTCCAACGGCTGCAGTCGACCTTGCGCCAGCAGGGCCTGGCGCTCGTCGAACGCGGCGACATCTGGCTGATCTACCCGCTTTGACGACCGTGACGGCCCAACAGATCCCGCTGTCGTTTGAACACCGCCATGCGCTGGATGCCGAGGATTTTGTCGTCGCCGACGCCAACCGCGATGCTGTCGCTTGGCTCGACCGCTGGCCCGACTGGCCAGGCCGGTCACTGGCGCTCTATGGGCCGGCGGCGAGCGGCAAGAGCCACCTGGCCCATGTCTGGCGCCTCCGGTCCGGCGCGCAAGTCATCGCGGCACACGACCTGACCGTTGCCAACGTGATCGATGCGTTAGGCAGCGATCACCGTTTGGTGGTCGAAGACGCCGACCGTGGCGTCGATGAGGAAGCGCTGTTCCACATCATCAATCTGATCCGTGAGGAAGAGGGTTTCCTGATGCTGACCGGCCGCGAGGCGCCGGCGCGCTGGTCGGTTGATCTGCCTGACTTGGCATCGCGCCTTGGTGCCATACCCGCTGTCGCGGTGACCGCGCCCGATGACGATCTTCTGGCGGCGGTCCTCGCCAAACTGTTCGACGACAGGCAGCTCAAGGTCGCCGACGACGTGGTCGACTATATCGTCATGCGCATGGAGCGTTCCTTCTCAGCCGTCGGCAGCTTGGTCGAAAGCCTCGACAGCCTGTCGCTTGCCGAGCGGCGCAACATTACCGTTCCGCTGGCGCGCCGCGTCCTCGAACAACAGGAATCCACAAGGAGAGATGAAGCATGGACCTCGGACTAGCCGGCAAGTCGGCCATCGTTTGCGCCTCCAGCAAGGGGCTCGGCAAGGGCTGCGCGATGGCGCTGGCCAGGGAAGGGGTCGACGTCGTCATCAACGGCCGCACGGCCGAGACAGTCGAAGCGACGGCGCGCGAGATCGCGTCGGAAACCGGCGTGCGCGCGGTGCCGGTCCCTGCCGACGTTACGACCGAAGCCGGCCGCCAGGCTTTGCTTGATGCCTGCCCGGGGCCCGACATCCTGGTTAACAATGCGGGCGGCCCGCCGCCGGGCGACTTCCGCGACTGGGACCGAGACGACTGGATCACGGCGCTCGACGCCAACATGCTGACGGCGATCTTTCTGATCAAGGCGACGGTCGACGGCATGATCGACCGCGGCTTCGGCCGTATCGTCAACGTCACGTCGGCGGGCGTGAAATCGCCGATCCCCATCCTCGGACTTTCCAATGGCGCGCGCTCCGGCCTGACAGGGTTTGTCGGGGGCCTCTCACGCCAGACCGTTCGCCACAACGTGACCATCAACGGCCTGCTGCCCGGCCCGTTCAACACGGACCGGCTGCGTCAGACCATGACCAAACGCGGCCAGGGCGACGAAGACTTCGAGGCGACCATGAAGCGTGAGGCCCAGAGCAACCCGGCGGGCCGCTTTGGTGAGGCCGACGAGTTCGGTGCGGCCTGCGCCTTCCTGTGCAGCGTGCACGCCGGATACATAACCGGGCAGAACCTTGTCATGGACGGCGGCAGCTTCAACGGCACGCTCTAGGCTGCCATGGTGCAGGACACCGAACAGCTGGTCGCAGCGCTCGAGCGCGAAGTCACGGGCCTGATCGGTCGCTACGACTACGCCGATCAGACGACCGTCCGCCTGTTGAGCGAGTCGGAAAACAAGGTCTATCTGATCGATGATCCGGTGTCGGGCGAGAAGGATGTCGCGCGCGTCAGCTCCGGGCGGCTGTCCTACCACGAGCCCGGCCAGGTCGATTCGGAGATGCGCTGGCTGATGCATCTTCACGACAATACCGACATTGTCGTGCCAAAGGTGAGGCCGGCGCGCGACGGCACGCTGGTTCACACGTTGTCGTCTGACGATTTGGATAAGCCGCGTCAGGCGGTGATCTACAGCTTCATCTCCGGCAGCGAACCGCCGGAGGATGATCTGATCCCGGGTTTCGAGCGATTGGGCACCATCTCGGCTCAGATGCACAAGGAAGCCAAGGCCTGGCGCGCGCCGGATAGTTTTTATCGGCCGTCGCTGACGCCGGAGAGCATGCTTGACGATCAGCTCAACTGGGGCCCATGGCAGAACGGCATCCATGTCGAAGGCGATGTCCTGGACCTGCTCACGCGGGTCGACCAGACCCTGCGCAAACGCTTGGCGGCGCTCTCGACCGACCGCGACCGGTTCGGTCTGATCCATGCCGATTTGCGGCTTGCCAATCTACTGGTCGAAGGCGATCGCACTGCGATTATCGACTTCGACGACCTCGGCTACGGCTGGTTCCTCTACGACCTCGCGACGGCGCTGAGTTTCCTGGAGGAGCGGGCGGACGTGCCAGATCTGGTCGCAAGCTGGCTTGACGGTTATCGCCGCATCGCCAACGTGCCGGCCGATCTGGAAGCGGCGATCCCGACGCTCATCATGCTGCGCCGCCTCCAGCTGCTTGGATGGGTCGGCTACCAATATCACCGCATCGACTTCGCGCGTGAGATCGGGCCGACCTTCACTAACGACACCTGCACGCTTGCCGAGATCTATCTCTCCGACCACTGATCGTGGAAGAGCGCTAGCCGGTCTTCTTGTTGCCGCGCGCGAACAGCAGATCCTCCAGGTCGTAGCGTGCGGCCATCAGCGGCACGAACCACGGGTTGCCGTCGAAGAAGAACCGGGTCGGAAAGTCGAGGTTCCAAAAACAGGTGTCGGCGCCCTGTAGCCCGGCGACCCGTCGCCCGACCTTCTGGCCGAAGTAGGTGCCGAGCGGCAGGCCGGAGGCCGAGAAACTGGTGGCATAGTGGATGCCCTGTTCGTTGCACCCGACATGGGTCAGCCGGTCGATGCCAAAGCCCATGAAACCCTGCCAGTAACGCCGGATCTTGACGCCCTCGAGATCGGGATAGGTCGCCACCATCTTGCGATGGAGGTAACTCGCCTTGCTCAGCGGATCGCCCTCGTGGGTTCCCGATCGGCCGCCGTAGACGATGGCGCGGTCATCGGGCGTTGGGCGATCCCAGTTCAGACTGACGCGTGTATCGTAGACGGCCATACCCGATGGCTTCACCGCCTTCATTCTCTCCGCGCTGATCGGCTCGGTCGCGATTTGATAGCCCGCGACCGGGACCACCCGCTTTCTGAGATAGGGGACGGCATCGCGGATCTCGTTGCTATAGCCGTTGGTGCAGGCGATGACTTCGCGCGCGCGGATGGTGCCTTGCTGCGTCGCCACCGTGAACGCCTGCCTTTGACCCTCGACCTTGAGGACGGCGTTGTCGCCGATAACAAGGCCGCCGGCCTTGCGCACCGCATCGACGAGACAGCGATGATACCGCGCCGGGTGAACGGTGCCGTGCTCGTGCAGGATCATGCCGCCATGGAACGCGTCGCTGCCGACATGATTGCGCTGGTCAGACCGGGGGCACATCTCGTAGCTGAATGGCATATGGCGTTCGATGTTGCGCGCGTTCTCAGCGAGCGCCTCATAGGCGGCCGGCGTGTGGGCCGCCGAAAAGCGACCGCGATAGAGCAGGCCGACATCGAAACCTTCCTGTTTGATGAAGTCCAGGAAGTAGAAATGCGCATCACCGCTTTCGCGGTACATGGCCATTGCCTGTTCCTCACCGAACATGGCGATCAGTTTGGCGATCGAATAGTGCAAAAAGCGCCCGATGAATCCGACCAGCCGGGTGCTGGCGCCGCGGCCAAGCGCGCCCTTGTCGAGCACCAGCGTCGACATGCCGGCACGCGCCGTCATCAGTGCCGCGTTCAGGCCGGCAAACCCCGACCCGATGACCAGGACGTCCACGGAGTCCGGCAAGTCGCCGATCGCCGCTTCTGGCCGCCCGGCCTCGTCCCACCAAACCGGCTGCTGGTGGAAGTCGTCCGCAAAGATGTCGTCGCTCAACGGCCTTCCTTTGGTGCGACCTAGGTCTCGCCGAGGTCGATGACCTTCAGGCCCTTCTCATCGGCGCTCAAGGCGAGCTCGCCGCGTTTGAGCTTCATGGCGTCGGCACCGAAGATCTCGTAACGCCAGCCCTTCATCAAGGGCGAGTCCGGGTTGTCCTCGGCTGCGAGCTTCTCGACATCGGCCATGTTGGCGACAAGCTTCGGCGCGACGCCAGCCTGTTCGCACTTCGCTTTCATGAGGGTCTTTAGGAGATCGACAAGACCGGCGGGCGGCTCCTTATCGGGCCGGCCGTTGCTGTCCTTGCGCGGTGCCTCGTCCCTGGGCACGGCGAGACCGCGGGTGACGGCTTCCAGGATCGCCTTGCCGTCGGCGCTGTTGGCCAGGCCACCGGGCAACAAGCGGACGCGGCCGAGCTCTTCGCGGCTGGTCGGATGTTGGGTGGCGATTTGCGCCAGCGCGTCGTCCTTCATGATGCGGTTGCGTGGGACGTCGCGATCCTGCGCCGTCTCCTCGCGCCAGGCCGCGAGTTCGCGAAGGATGGCAAGCTGCTGCGGTTTGGCGCCGCGCATCTTGATGCGCCGCCAGGCCTCGCGCGCATCGGTCTGATAGGTCTGCGGGCTGGTCAGAAGGTCCATTTCCTCGCTCAGCCAGTCCGTGCGTTTGTTCTTGTTCAACTGCCGCGACAGCTTGTCGTAGACAGTCCTCAAATGGGTGACGTCGGCCAGCGCGTAGTCGACTTGTTTCTCGGTCAGGGGGCGCCGGCACCAGTCGGTGAACCGCGACGCCTTGTCGATCCTGGCGTCGGCCAGGCGCTTGGCGAGCTGCTCATAGCTCACCTGTTCGCCGAAGCCGCACACCATCGCGGCCACCTGGCTGTCGAAGATCGGGTGCGGCACCTCGCCCATCAGGTGAAAGAAGATCTCGAGATCCTGCCGCGCGGCGTGAAAGACCTTCAGGACGTCGGGGTTGCGCAGCAGGTCGAACAGGGGGCTGAGATCCATGCCGTCGGCCCGTGGGTCGATGGCGACGGCCTCGTCGGGCCCGGCTACCTGAATCAGGCACAGAATCGGCCAATAGGTCCGCTCGCGCATGAACTCGGTGTCGACGGTGACGATTTTCTGCTGGCCGAGGCGCTCGCACAGCGCCGCGACCTCTACGGGATCGGTAAGGACTGTCATGGACCCCTTCTATAGCACTGGTAGGGGGCGGAAACACCGGAAAGCCGCCGGACAGGCCCCCGAAAGGACGAGCTAGGCCAGGGTTCTTGACAAACCGGGGGCCAGCGTGTGGTTTACGCGCCCTGCCGGCCGGGCCGGCCTCACTTTAGATTTCCGGACACGTTTCATGCACCGCTATCGCACGCATACCTGCGGCCAATTGCGCCGCGACAACGTCGGCGAGACCGTCCGCCTGTCGGGCTGGGTCCACAGGAAGCGCGACCACGGCAATCTGCTGTTCGTCGATCTGCGCGACCACTATGGCCTGACCCAGTGCGTGATCGAGACCGATGGCGAGCATTTCCCCGCAGTCGAGGCGGTCCGTTCGGAAAGCGTGGTCACGATAGAGGGCCCGGTCGTCGAGCGCAGCGCCGAGACGGTCAACACGGAACTGGGCACCGGTGATGTCGAAGTGCGGATCAGGGCCTTCGACGTGATTTCGGAAGCCGAGCCGTTGCCCATGCCAGTGTTCGGCGATGCCGACTATCCCGAGGACATCCGGCTGCGCTACCGCTTCCTTGATCTCAGGCGCGAGGTCATGCAACGCAACATCATGCTGCGCGCCAACGTCGTCTCGTCGATCCGGCGGCGCATGGTCGACCAGGGTTTCAACGAGTTTCAGACGCCGATCCTGACTGCGTCCAGCCCGGAAGGCGCGCGTGATTTTCTTGTCCCCAGCCGCCTGCACCCCGGACAGTTCTACGCGCTGCCTCAGGCGCCGCAGATCTTCAAACAGCTGGTCATGGCGTCGGGCTTCGACCGTTACTTCCAGATCGCGCCGTGCTTCCGCGACGAAGACGCGCGCGCCGACCGCGCGGCCGGTGAGTTCTATCAGCTCGACATGGAAATGAGCTTCGTGACGCAGGAAGACGTGTTCGACGCGATCGAGCCCGTCATGCGCGGTGTGTTCGAAGAGTTCGGCGATCGGCCGGTGACGGACTCGCCGTTCCCGCGCATCGCCTATCGCGACGCCATGTTGCGCTTCGGCACCGACAAGCCCGACCTGCGCAACCCCATCGAAAACGCGGACGCGACCGAGATCTTCCGCGACAGCGAGTTCAAGATCTTCCGCGAGCAGATCCATAAGGGCGCCGTCGCGCGCGCCATTCCGGCACCCGGCGCGGCAGCGCAACCACGCAGTTTCTTCGACAAGATGATCGGCTTTGCCCAGGAAAACGGCGCCAAGGGGCTGGCCTATGTGATCTTCCAGGACGGTGCCGGCAAGGGACCGATCGCGAAGCTGCTGAGCGATGCGGAACTGGATGGCATCCGTCAGGCAACCGGTGTCGGCGACGGCGACGCCGTCTTCTTTTCATGCGCCAAACTGGCCGAGGCCGAGCGCATTGCCGGTCTGGTGCGCACGCGCACGGGCACAGAGCTCGGCCTGGTCGAGGAAAACGCATTTCGCTTTTGCTGGATAGTCGACTATCCGATGTTCGAATACGACGAGCAGCTCAAGAAGGTCGACTTTAGCCACAACCCGTTTTCGATGCCGCAGGGCGGCGCGGCGGCGCTCGCCGACCAGGACCCGCTGGAGGTGTTGGCGCACCAATACGACATCGTCTGCAACGGCATCGAGCTGGCCAGCGGCGCGATCCGTAACCACGAACCGGCGACCATGGTGCGTGCGTTTGAGATTGCAGGGTACACCGCGGCCGATGTGGAGGAGCGTTTCGGGTCGCTTTATCACGCCTTCCAATACGGCTGTCCGCCCCATGGCGGCATCGCGCCTGGCATCGATCGTATCGTCATGCTGCTGGCCGACGAGCCGAACATCCGCGAAGTCACCCTGTTCCCAATGAACCAGCAGGCCCAGGATCTGATGATGGGCGCACCGTCGGAAGCGTCGATGCATCAACTGCGCGAGCTGCACATCCGCCTGGCACCCGATGTTGACAAGAAGGCACGGGAAGCGACCCTGGCGCAGGAGTAGGGCCAGCCTCTCAAACGCCACCGTCGCTATCCTATCGATCGGGTTGCCGTCGGATTTAATGGAAACGTCGTTGTCGGCGCGGTGTCTCGGGTTAGACTGAGATGCCATGAGATCCGCTGTCGTCAGTTTCTTGTTCGGATTGGCCGTACTCTTGTCGGCTGTGCCGGCGCGCGCGGAAAGCAGCATAATCAGCTTTCCCGTCACCGGTGCTGATGGTTCCACGGTTACACTTGATGCGAAGCTGAACATTCCCGACGGCGATGGCCCGTTTCCCGCGGTCGTCATGCTGCACGGCTGCAACGGAACCGACCTCTCGTGGGAATGGGAAGAGGGTTTCCTGGAACAATGGGGCTACGTCTCGCTGCGTATCGACAGCTTGGGCCCGCGCGGCATCGAAACGGTATGTGGCAGCGCGGACGCCGCGGTGACGTCGGACGTGCGCGTTATGGATGCGCTTGCCGGCCACGCATTTCTCTCCACGCAACACTTTGTCGATGCCGCGCACATTGGCGTTGTCGGCTGGTCCGACGGAGGCACGACGGCGCTGAAGTCGATTGCCGGTGACCTCATCGATCAGGTCGCGCCAAGCGATACGTTCGAGGTGGCGGTCGCGTTCTATCCGCGTTGCCAGTCACACGCGCCTGAGTTGGATGCGCCGCTGCTGATTCTGGTTGGCAGCGAGGACACGGCGACGGCGCCTGTCCTGTGCGAAGCCATGAAGCAAGAGATCCGCGCCGACCACGGTTTTGACCTTATCGTCTTCCCCGGCGCCACCCACGCTTTCGACTGGGAGGGCGCGCCCAGCACCTATCAGGGTCATCAGATCCGCTACGACCCCGACGTCACGGCGATCGCCTATATGCGCATGCGCGCATTCTTGTCGCAGCACCTGCAGTAGACGGCGCCGCCTTAGAGCAGTTTTACGCGATCAGCCAGAGCCGCCGAATGGCTCTGATTAATCGCGATCGGCTCTAGCCGCGCGCGCGATCGACTTCTTTGCGCTTCGAAGGATTGGGCGATTGGACCACGTGTTCGTCGCCGGGGAAGGTGCGTTCGCGCACCTCGGTCGCATAGGCGACGACGGCTGCTTCCAGGGCGTCGCCGAGTTCGGCGTAGCGTTTGACGAAGCGCGGTTTGAAGTCGGTGAACAAGCCCGACATATCCTCGGTCACCAGGATCTGGCCATCGCATGTCGCCGACGCGCCGATGCCGATGGTCGGCACATGGACGGCGTCGGTGACATCCTGTGCGACCGAATCGACCACGCCTTCAACGACCATGGCAAAGGCGCCGGCATCCGCAATGGCCCTGGCGTCTTTGACGATGCGCCGGGCTTCGGTGTCGCTCTTGCCCTTTGTGCGGAAGCCCGAGCGGTCCTTCGCCCGCTGCGGCATCAGTCCGATATGGCCCATGACCGGAATGCCGCTTGCCGTCACCGCCGCGACCGTCGGCGCCAGATCGGCACCGCCCTCCATCTTGACGGCATCGCAGCCGGTTTCCTCCATGACACGTTTGACGTTCGCCATGGCGGTGTCGCGGTCGTCCTCATAGGTGCCGAACGGCATGTCGACGACAACGACTGCCTGGTGCGCATGTTCGGCAACGGCGCGGCCATGCCGAATCATGGTGTCGAGATCAATCCCGCGCGTCGTCACCATGCCGTAAAGCACCATGGCCAGGGAATCGCCGACCAACATGAAGTCGACATGGCGATCCAGCCGTTTGGCCACCGGTGCGGTATAGGCGGTCAGGCCGACGATCGGTTCGCCGCCCTTCGGCCCAAGCACTTCATTAACCGGAAGCTGAGACTTGCTGCATGATCTCTTCGCTGTCATGGCGACCTCACACCTTGCCTGGGGCAACGGCGACATTGTCGATGAGCCGAGTCGTACCCAGCCTGACCGCCGCCAACAGGCGGCTTGGCCGATCGTTCGCCGGATTGGGCATCAGCGTTTCCCCGTCACGCCACGCGACATACTCCACCTCATCAAAGCATGCTTCAAGGTCACGCTTTGCGTCGGCCACGATGGCGTCCGGCGTGTCGGTCGTCCGGATCGTTTGTGCCGCTGTGGACAAAGTCTGCCACAGACGCGGCGCGATCCGGCGCTGTGCCGTGTCGAGATAGGCGTTGCGTGAGGAGCAGGCGAGGCCGTCTTCCTCGCGAATGGTCGGCATGGCGACGATCTCGATTGGCACATCAAGATCCCTGACGAAACGTTTGACGACGATGAGCTGTTGGTAGTCCTTCTCACCAAACGTCGCGACGTCCGCGCCGGTCTGCAGAAAAAGTTTGGTCACGACCGTCGCGACGCCGTCGAAAAAGCCCGGCCGATGGTCATCTTCCAGGCCTTCTGCGGGACCTTTAGGCGAGATGGTTGTCGCAAATCCCTCCGGATAGACCTGGTCGAGCGTCGGCGCATAAAGCAGGTCGACGCCTGCGGCATCGAGTTGCGCCGCGTCGCTTTCGACATCGCGCGGATAGGCATCAAGATCCTCATTCGGGCCGAACTGACGCGGGTTGATGAACAGGCTGACCACGACCTTACCAGCGGCGGCTCGGCATCCGTCCACCAGCGACATGTGGCCGGGATGCAGCGCGCCCATGGTTGGCACCAGGCCGATGCGCTCTCCCGCGGCGCGCCAGTCTTTGAGGCGCGCCCTGATCTGATCGAGGGTCGTTGCCGTTTCCAAGCCGTGTCTCCGGCCTCCCAATATTGTGCAGTGCAGCACAAACCCTTCGCGCATGCAACATTCAGCGCTGAGCGGTTCCACCAGTTCATAATCGGTTCTAGGCTGCGCACGGTTTTCCACAGGTGGATAAGAGACCGCCATGCGGTTCGACAGCACGCTCTTCTATCACGTCGGCGATCCCTATGACTGGGAGCTGTTGTTCGACGAAATGCATGAGACGACAGAGCTGCTCGACGAGCTCGGCTTCACGGGCGTCTGGCTCGCCGAGCATCACTTTGCCTGGGACGGCTGGTACCGGTCCGGCTCCAACGCGCTGCTATTGGGCGCCGATCTCGCGCGCTACAGCGACCGGCTGCGGTTTGGCCAGTGCGGCAACGTGGTGCCGGACTGGCATCCCATCAGGCTTGCGGAGGACATCGCGTTCCTTGATCAGATGACTAAGGGACGCGTCGATATTGGCATCGCGCCGGGCATCAACAGCCGAGCGTGTAAGAACTTTCACCCCGCCGGCGACCGCCGCGACCGTGATCTCAATCGCGCGCTCTACGAGGAGAACGTCGAGGTTCTATTGAAGGCGCTGACCCAAAAGGCATTCCGCCACGAAGGGCGCTTCCATACCTTTCCGGCGCCGGGCTGGAAGGAAGCCAACCCCTTGGCCCACGACCCCGACTATCATGCCGAAGATGGCGAGCTGCAGAATATCGGCATCTTTCCCGGCCCTTACCAGAAGCCCCGTCCGCCGATCTGGGCGATGGCTGAGTCGGTGCCGTCCCATGAATACTGCGCGCGGCTGGGGATTGGCACCATGTGCCAGTTCCTGTCGCTCGGCCGTATCCGTGAGAACTGGACACGCTACCAGGAGGTCGCGTCGCAGACACAGGGCAGGGACGTCGCCTATGGCGATGGCCTTGCTGTCATGCGTGTCGCTTACATTGCCGAGGATTACGATGAGGCGCTCGCCGCGGCGGCGCCCGGCCTGGACCGCCTGGCACAGTGGGCCAGCGGCAATCTCTATCGGATGCGCAAGGCGACGGTATCGGAAGCGGAACTGGACGACGGGGACCTGGAACTAGGCGCTCTCGACTTCCAGCTTAAGCACGATCTCGTCCTGATCGGCACGCCGGAAACGGTCGCGCGCCAAATCGAGCGTCTGCGTGACGAGACCGGCTGCCAGCATCTGGCGCTGTTTCTCAACGTGCCAGGCCTGACATTCGATCAGGTGAAGTCCAGCCTGCGGCTGTTCGCGACCCAGGTCGCCCCGCGCTTCACGAACTAGGTTTTTCTCCACTCACGCGGCATCGCCGCCGGTCCACTCCCCAGGCTCCGCGGCAAAACGCCGAGAGGCGTTTTCGCCGAGGCCAGCCATGGCAGCATACTCGGGGTGGCCGGGTGGGGGAGTGGGCTGGTGATGCCAACTAAACCGAGTGTGACTAACACTCGGAAATCAAACAGCTTTCGGATTGATTTGGCGCGGCCGGTCGGGCGTGCCAGGATTGGTTTCCTCCCTGGCGCCATGAAAAAAAGGGGCGCGCCGAAACGCGCCCCAAGTCAGGGAGGACACACCATGAGCGGTGGCCGGCGAAACCCCTCAGGGACGTCGGCCACCCGTGCCTGCAACAGGACGCTTCTTCACGAGCAACCGCTCGTTGCGCCACAAGTGACACACTTGAGGCACGTCCCGTTGCGGACCAGGGTAAGGTTTCCGCATTCTGAGCACGGATCACCTTCATAACCTTGCATACGCGCGGCGCGGACTTTCTCGGCCTGGTCGCCGATAACCGCATCGACAACCTCGACCGCCGCGACGGCGGCACCGGATGTTCCCGATACCGATACGTTGCCGAAAGCCGCTTCCGTTTCGACCATCTCGGTCTCGACGACCTCGACCTCGGATGTCGTAACCTTGGTCTGTTCCTTCAGACCGCCGTCGAGCACCTGCAGACGGCCGCGTGTATAGCCGTTGCTGGTGATACGGCGGAGCAGTTCGGCGACTTCATTCATGCCGTTGTCTTCTTCGCCGGTAAACTCTTCGGCGGCGTCGCCACGGCCAACCGTGTCGGGCGTCAGATCGGTCGGCTCGACATGGGCCAGATCGTCGCGCGCCAGATAGCTGATAGCGAGTTCGCGGAAGATGTAGTCCAGGATCGAGGTCGACATCTTTATCGTTTCGTTGCCCTCGACCATGCCCGACGGCTCGAACCGGGTGAAGGTGAAGGACTCAACGAACTCTTCCAGCGGCACGCCGTACTGTAGGCCGATCGAGACGGCGATGGCGAAGTTGTTCATCAAGCTGCGGAAGGCCGCACCTTCCTTGTGCATGTCGATGAAGATCTCGCCCAGGCTGCCGTCGGCATACTCGCCGGTCTTCAGGTACACCTTGTGACCGCCGACGACCGCCTTTTGCGTGTAGCCGCGGCGGCGGTTGTCGAGACGCAGACGCTGACCACGATCGCCTTGATGCACGATCTTGGTGACGATCCGCTCGACGACGTGATGCACCTTCTCGTTCTGGTTGGCGCTTTCCATCAGATCGTCGACATCGTCGCCCAGATTGATCGCCGACAAAGGCTGCGACAGTTTCGAGCCATCGCGGTAGAGAGCGTTGGCTTTCAGACCCAGCCGCCATGACAGCAGATAGGCTTCCTGGCATTCCTCGACCGACGCCGAGTTCGGCATGTTGATGGTCTTGGAGATGGCGCCGGAAATGAATGGCTGCGCCGCCGCCATCATATTGATGTGGCTGTTGGTCGACAGGAAACGCTTGCCCAACTTGCCGCACGGGTTGGCGCAGTCGAAAACGGCCAGGTGCTTGTCCTTCAGGTGCGGCGCGCCTTCAAGTGTCATGGCGCCACAGCAGTGCAGGTTGGCCGCGTCGATTTCGTCCTGACTGAAGCCGATCGCCTTCAACAAATCAAAGCTGGCGCTGTCAAGCGACGCCGCGTCGAGCTTCAGCACATCGGTGCAGAACTCCGCACCCAACGTCCACTTGTTGAACACGAACTTGATGTCGAACGCGTTGCCCAGCGCAGCCTCGACCGTGTCGAGGATCTCCGGCGTGAAGCCCTTGGCGGCAAGCGTCTCGTGGTTGATGCCGGGGGCGTCCTTCAGCGAGCCGTGACCGACCGCGTAGTCTGCGATGTCGTCGATCTGGTCTTCGTTGTAGCCCAGATGCGCAAGCGCGATCGGCACCGTGCGGTTGATGATCTTGAAGTAACCGCCGCCGGCGAGCTTCTTGAACTTGACCAGTGCGAAGTCCGGCTCGATGCCCGTGGTGTCGCAGTCCATCACCAGGCCGATCGTGCCGGTCGGCGCGACGACGGTGGCCTGGGCGTTGCGATAGCCGTGGTATTCGCCAAGACGCACCGCCGATTCCCACGCGCGGATCGCGGCTTCGCCGAGATCGCGGTCGGGCAGGCTGTCATGGTCGAGCGCGACCGGCGTCACCGACAGGGCCTCATAGTTATCCTGGCCGCCGCGTGCCGCCTGACGGTGGTTGCGCATCACGCGCAACATGTCATCGGCGTTTTCGCGGTACCGTGGGAAGGCGCCGAGTTCGCGGGCCATCTCTGCACTCGTGGCGTAGGAAACGCCGGTCATCAGTGCAGAGATGGCGCCGCATATCGCTCGACCCTCTTGCGAGTCATAACTGAAGCCGCCGGCCATCAAGAGGCCGCCAAGGTTGGCGAAGCCGAGGCCCAGTGTGCGGAAGTCATAGGAACGCTGCGCGATTTCCTTGGACGGGAACTGCGCCATCATCACCGAGATCTCAAGCGTGATGGTCCACAGACGCACGGCGTGCTCGAACGCCGCCACATCGAAACTGCCGTCGTCCTCGCGGAAGCGCAGCAGATTCAGCGACGCCAGATTGCACGCCGTGTCGTCCAGGAACATGTACTCAGAGCACGGGTTTGACGCATTGATCCGGCCCGAGGCAGGGCAGGTATGCCACTCGTTGATCGTCGTGTCGTATTGCACGCCAGGATCGGCCGATGACCATGCGGCATAGGCGATCTGATCCCACAGGTAACGCGCCTTGACGATCTTGTGGGTCTTGCCGTCCGTGCGGCGTACCAGTTCCCAGTCATCGTCTTTGCCGACGGCTTCCAGGAAATCGTTGTTGACGCGCACGCTGTTGTTGGCGTTCTGGCCGCTGACCGTGCGGTAGGCTTCGGAATCCCAGTCGGTGTCGTAGGACTGGAACTCGATGCCGGTGAAACCCTGGCGCGCCAGTTGCATGACGCGCTGGATGTAGTTTTCCGACACCATCGCGCGCCGCGCTTCCAGCACCGCCTTCTTCAGCGAGCTGTTCTTGCGCGGGTCGAATCGTTCGTCGTCGTGGCGCTCGGTCTCATGGCACGCGCTCATCACCTCGTTGAGATGGCGTTCGCAGAGCTTCGAGCCGGCGACTAGCGCCGCGACCTTCTGCTCCTCAACCATCTTCCAGCTGATGAAGTTCTCGACGTCGGGATGGTCGATGTCGACGACGACCATCTTGGCAGCGCGCCGTGTCGTGCCGCCGGACTTGATCGAGCCCGCGGCCCGGTCGCCGACTTTCAGGAAACTCATCAGGCCCGACGACTTGCCGCCGCCCGACAGGTTTTCGCCTTCGCCCCTGAGCTTGGAGAAGTTCGACCCGGTGCCCGAACCATACTTGAACAGGCGGGCTTCGCGCACCCACAGGTCCATGATGCCGTTGTCGTTCACCAGATCGTCTTCGACGCCCTGAATAAAGCAGGCATGGGGTTGCGGATGCTCGTAAGCGCTCTTGGAGCGGGTGAGTTCGCCGCTCTCGTGGTCGACATAGTGGTGACCCTGCGCCGGCCCCTCGATGCCATAGGCCCAGTTCAGGCCGGTATTGAACCACTGGGGCGAGTTCGGCGCCGCCATCTGCGTCGCCAGCATGTAGCGCATCTCGTCGAAATAGGCGCGCGCGTCCGCCTCGGCGTCGAAGTAGCCGCCCTTCCAGCCCCAATAGGTCCAGGTGCCGGCGAGCCGGTCAAAGACCTGGCATGCATCGGTTTCGCCGGTCATGGCGGAACGCTCCGCCGGCTGCTTCTTCCACAGCCAACTGGGGACGTCCGCCTCTTCAACGGCGACCAGTTCCTCGGCTATGCCTGCTTTGCGGAAATATTTCTGCGCGATGATGTCGCAGGCCACCTGGGACCACGACGCCGGCACGTTGATATCGTGTTGTTGGAAAACGACAGAACCATCCGGATTACGAATTTCGCTGGTCGCTTTGCGGAACGTGATGCCGTCATAGGCGTCGTTCCCGTCTTGTGTGTAATGGCGCGAAACACGCATACTTGCCCCCACCTCCAAGGCCGTTCGTAGACTGAAATCAGATCCCGTCTACGGGTTTTGGGAGCGTATGCCCCGGCACCCCTGACCACCCAAGATCTTGTGGGTGGCGATCCCCTAACCCTCAACGGGCGGTGATGGTGAGTCTGGAGGCCGGTGCTGTCAAGCTGATTTTGTGGGCAGGTTCCGACGAGCTACTATATTTGGTGGAATGTGACAAAAATATGTGGTCTGGAATCGTGGCTATACAACATATAGTACGCGCGAGCGGGTTTTTCGTGGATAGGCAGGTCGTTACGAAAAAGACTTCATCCATCGCCTCATTCAGCCGGAGGAGAGCGCCGAAATCGTCGTCTTGAGACAAACTGGCGCGACTCGACTCCGGATGGGGTTTACGGCGCGCGGCGGACGTGATCAATATGCGCCGCGCTTGATGGGAATGTCGCGGGATCTGGAGAGGTGCATGGCGACAATTGGGACACGACTCTATACCTGGATGAAGGGCGAACTGGTCGGCAGCGACGAGTTCGGCAACCGGTACTATCAGGAACGGGGCGTGAAAGAGGGTCGCTGGCGTCGGCGTTGGGTGCTCTACAAGGGTAAGCCCGAGGCGTCGAAGGTGCCGCCGGACTGGCATGCCTGGCTGCATCGCACCACCGCAGAGCCGCCCAGCGAGGCACCGCTTCCCGAAAAACCCTGGGAAAAAGAGCACCTGCCGAACCTGACGGGGACAAAGGAACGCTATCTGCCGCCGGGCCACATCCTGAAGGGCGGCCATCGTGCCGCCGCAACCGGCGATTATGAAGCCTGGCGTCCGGAATAAGCGGGGGTAGGGACGATCATGGGCGGAAAAGCGATTGAGACACTGGTCGGGGCGGTGGTGGTCGTCGTCGCCATCGGCTTTTTCATCTTCGCCTACAATAAGTCGGACGTGGCGCGGGTCACCGGCTACACGGTCACCGGCTCGTTTTCATCTGTCGGATCGCTCAAACCCGGCGCCGATGTGCGCCTGAGCGGCATCAAGATCGGCTCGGTGCAGGGCATGCACCTGGATCCCCAGTACTTCCAGGCGATCGTCTCGATGAGCATCGATGACGACGTCAAGCTGCCTGAAGACACGTCTGCCAGCATTTCCGCCGACGGCCTCTTGGGCGGCAGCTATATCTCGCTGCAGCCAGGCTTTTCCGATGTGGATCTGGCCGATGGCGGTGAAATCACCATCACCCAAGGTGCGGTCGATATCATGGACCTGATCTCGCGCGCCCTGTTCGGCGGCGTCAGCCAGTCAGGCGACACCGGGGGTTGATGGCGGCACCGGTCGCTCCGATATCCGCGACGGTGTCCGTCATGTCACGTCGGACTTTTGCCATCGAAACGGCCCAGCGCTGACAACACCATGTCCTCAAACGATCACAAATACCTGCCAGAAACCTGGCTCGGCCCGGACGGCGAGCCGGTGTCGTGCGTCGACAAGCTCGCTTTGTTGAACGAGAACCTGGACGAGCTTCACGAGATGGCCCAGGAAGCGCTTGAGGACGCGGTCGTCATGGGATGTGACGAAAAGCAGGTCAGGCAGGTACTGACCGACCTGATCGCGGCGCTGGAGAAACCGTTCGCGTGAGGCTCGCCCTTACATTGTCTCTTGCGGTTCTTGGTTGGATGGCGGCGCATGGCGCGGCGGCCCAGACCTATGAACCCTATCCTTATGTCGTGCTCGGCGGCATGGACAAGGTCACCGCGCGCTTTACGTCCTTCACGGTGCCGGTCGGCAGTCCCGCCCAATTTGGCACGCTCGAGGTAACGCCGCGCAGTTGCCAGAAGACGCCACCGGAGGAAACGCCGGAAAGCACGGCCTTCCTTGAAATCGACGAGGTAAAGGACGAGGAGCGACAGCGCATCTTCAACGGCTGGATGTTCGCGTCGAGTCCCGGCGTGTCCGCCCTGGAACACCCGGTCTACGACGTCTGGGTGATGGACTGTTCGCTCACCGCTTACGATGAGGTCTCAGAAGACGGGGAAGGTGGCTCTGAGGCCGAGCCCGACGCCGAATCCAGCGAATAGAAGTCGGCCTCGATCTTCAGCGCTTCCTTCAAGAGCCGGTGATAGGCGGCGCGCGACACCTCGACCGCGCCAAACCGCGCGAGATGATCGGTCATGAACTGGGCGTCCAAGAGTTGAAATCCGCCGGCCCTTAGGCGCTCCACCAAGTGGACCAGCGCGACCTTGCTGGCGTCCGTCGTGCGCGAGAACATGCTCTCGCCAAAGAACGCGCCAGCCAGACTGACGCCATAGAGACCGCCGACAAGTTCGCCGTCGCGCCAGGTTTCGACGCTGTGGGCATGCCCCAACTGATGCAGCATGCCGTAGGCTTGGCGAATCGCGTTGTTGATCCATGTCGTCTCGCGTCCCGGGGAGGGTTCGGCGCAAGCTTCGACGATGTCGTCGAACACGGTATCGACACGGATCTCGAAGACCTCGCGCTTGAGCGTGCGTCTCAGTTTTCTCGGTACGTGAAAGGCATCGAGCGGAATGACGCCGCGCCGTTCGGGGTCGACCCAGAACAACTCGGCGTCGTCCTGGTGTTCGGCCATCGGAAAAACACCGGCGGCGTAGGCGCGCAACAACAGGCCCGGCGTCAGTCCCGTCACGCTGCTTCCTCGCTCATAGCCTGATTTGATGGCACCGCCGGGCGGCGAAATCAAGGCGTCCCCGCCCGGTTATCGATCTACTCGTCTTCGGCCAGCAGGCGTTCCAGCCACGCGACGTCATAGTCGCCGTTGGCGAAGTCCTGGTTGGCCATCAAGCGCTGGTGGAGAGGAATGGTCGTCGCGATCCCGTCGATGACAAATTCCTCAAGCGCTCGCCTCAGCCGCATCATGCATTCGATACGGTTGCGGCCGTGGACGATCAGCTTGGCGATCAGGCTGTCGTAGTTCGGCGGCACGGCGTAGCCGGCATAGAGAGCGGAGTCGACGCGCACGCTCATGCCGCCTGGCGGATGGAAGCTGGTCACCTTGCCCGGTGCCGGCATGAACGTCTCGGGGTCTTCCGCGGTGATGCGGCATTCGATCGCGTGGCCTTCGAAGCGGACGTCTTTCTGACCGAAGCTAAGCGGCGCGCCGGTGGCGAGGCGGATCTGTTCGCGCACCAGGTCGATGCCGGTGACAAGTTCAGTAACCGGATGCTCGACCTGCAGGCGGGTGTTCATCTCGATGAAGTAGAACTCGTCGCCGGTATACAGGAACTCGACCGTCCCAAGGTTCGTATAGCCCAGTTTCTTCATGGCGTTGACCGCCATGTCGCCCAGCCGCGCGCGCGCCGCGTCGTTCAAGGCGGGGCTCAGCGCTTCTTCGACGACCTTTTGGTGGCGCCGCTGCACCGAACAATCGCGTTCGCCTAGATGCACGACGTTACCGAAGCTGTCGCCGCAGATCTGAACCTCGATATGACGTGGTTTGACCAGGTACTTTTCGACATAGAGCGCGCCGTTGCCGAACGCGGCCTCTGCCTCGTGCTGGGTGCGCGAGAAGGCGCCCGCCAGGTCGTCGGCGTTGTGGACCAGTGTCATGCCGCGCCCGCCACCGCCTGCGGCCGCCTTTAGCAAGACGGGATAGCCGATCTCGTCGGCGATGGCGGCGGCCTGTTCAGGGGACTCGACGGCGTCTGGCGAGCCCGGCACCAGGGGTAGGCCGAGCTCCGCGGCTTTCTCGCGCGCCACGAGTTTGTCGCCCATCAGGCGAATATGCTCGCTGCTCGGGCCGATGAACGTGATGCCGTGTTCCTCGACGATTTCGGCGAAACGGGCGTTCTCCGACAAGAAGCCGTAGCCCGGATGGATCGCCTCGGCGCCGCTGATCTCGGCCGCCGATACGATGGCCGGAATGTTGAGATAACTCTCCGACGCCGGGGCGGGCCCGATGCACACGCTCTCGTCGGCCAGGCGCACGTGCATGGCGCCGGCATCGATCTCGGAATGAACGGCGACGGTGCGGATGCCCATTTCGCGGCATGCGCGATGGATGCGCAGCGCGATCTCTCCGCGGTTGGCGATCAGGACTTTGTCAAACATCGCCGTCAGGCGAGAACGATCAAGGGTTGGCCGTACTCGATCGGGCTGCCGTTCTCGATCAGCACACGCTCGACGGTACCGCTATGGGGCGCGCGGATCGGGTTCATCACCTTCATGGCTTCGATGATGAGCAGCGTGTCGCCCTCGGCAACGCTGTCGCCCGCCTTGACGAACGGCGCCGCGCCCGGTTCCGGCGCCAGATAGGCGGTACCGACCATGGGCGAGGCAACGGCGCCAGCAAGCTCCGCATCGCCCGCGGCCGGCGCCGCCGGCGCGGCGGCTTCCGACGATTGCGCGGCCGGCGCTGACGCTGGTGCGGCGGCAACCGGCACGCTCGTCATGCCACGCGCGACGCGCAGCCGACGTCCGGTGTCCTCGATCTCGATTTCACTCAACCCGGTTTCGTCGAGCAGATGCGCCAATTCGCGGATGGCTTCGGCATCGACCTTGAAGTTACTGCTCATGCACCCTTCCGTTCGATCAAACGCGCGATGGCATCCAGCGCGAGAACATAACCGTGGGACCCGAAACCGCAAACCGAGCCGGTCGCGGCCTGCGCGACATAGGAGTGGCGGCGGAATGCGTCGCGCCGGTGAATGTTCGACAGATGGACCTCGACGACCGGCATGTCCATCGCGTTCAACGCATCAAGCAAGGCAACGGACGTATGGGTCAGTCCACCGGCATTGACGATCACGCCGCTCGCCTTGCCGCGTACCTCGTGAAGCCAGTCGATTAGCTGGCCTTCATGGTTGGATTGGCGGAAGTCGACATCAAGCCCGACCCCTTTGCCGTGCTCGCGCGCCGTTGCCTCGATATCCGCCAGGGTCTCGGAACCGTAAATCTCCGGCTCGCGGTCACCCAGCAGGTTGAGGTTCGGGCCATTCAGGATGAGCACCTTTGAGGCCATGGTCCGTTCCGTTTCAGTCGCGGTCGGCAGGCATCCGGGCGGATGCCGTGATGGCGAGTTTTATAGCATGGGGCAGGGACCGCGCAATTGGCGGACGGCCGCCATGCCGCCTGCGAGGCGGTGGATAGAATGCCAGAGTATTCTTTGTGTACATGGAATCGGTGCTGGCCCACCCCGCCTTTCGGCCACCCCGAGGACCCCGCCATGGGTGGCCGGGGAGGGGCAGTGGGCTGGTGATGCCGCTTGAAGGGAGAATACTCTAACCGTCGCCGGCGTTGAGGGCGTTCAGGATGTCGTTGGCTCGCTGCCAGTCGGGCGTGCCGTACTCAAGACCCTGGACCGCACGCCGGGCCAAAAACTCGGCCTGCTGGTGGTCGCCGGTCAGGTAGGAGAACTCGGCGGACGCCACCGACGCGCGTGCTTCAAGGCCGAGCCGGCCATAGGCCATACCCAGAAGACGCCAGGCAGTGGCGTTGCGTGGCTCGATACGCAATGCCTGCTCGAGGGAACTGGCGGCAATCTCCAGATTGGTCTCCTCACCGGATTCGATCAGGGCCTGGGCATAGCCGATTGCCAGCAGCGGCTGATCAGGCGCCAGCTCAACTGACTGTGCATAACTCGCGAGCGCCAGGTCGCCAGACCCGGTCTCGAACAGCATTTGCCCCTTCAATTCGTGGAAATAGGGGTTGTCCGGCTCCTCGGCGATCAGGCCGTCGATCAGCGGCACCGCCTTATCCATCTGGCGGTCCTGGAAATAGGCAATCGAGCGGGCATAGCGGGCCGGTATGCTCTGATCGCTTTCGGGATAGCGCTGCAAAGTCACCCGCAGGCTCTCCAGGAAGCCGACCAGCTTGGCGACCATGCGCGCCTGGCGCATCATCAGGTCCGGATCGGCGGGCGCGTTGCTATGGGGTGAAACCTCGATGTGATGTTTGACCGCCTGCAACCGGTCGCTCGTCAGCGGATGGGTCCGCATGTAAGGGTCCTGGTTGGTCGCCGAAAGCAGTTCCTGGTTTTCGAAGGTGCGCAGGAGGTCGTAGAGCCCCTCCGACGACTGGCCGGTGGCGTCGAGATAGGACAGGGCGGCCTGGTCGGCAGCCGATTCCTGGGTGCGGGTGTAGCGGAAGAACTCGCGTTGTGCGATGCCAGAGCCGATCGTGCTGCCGGCCGCGGCTGCCGCGCCTTCACCCGTCGCGGCGGCGACGGCAATGCCCAGGATGGTTGACAGAATGGCCGCGGCCGTCGCCTTTTCTACTTCGCCACGCACGCTGACCAGATGCCCGCCGGCAATATGGCCGGTCTCATGCGCGATCACCCCGATGATCTGGTTGGGGTCATCCGTACTCATCAAAAGCCCGCTGAACATGAACATGTTGCGCCCGTTGGAGACGAACGCGTTCAGCGATCTGTCGTTGACCAGATGAATATTGATCGACTGAGGATCAAGGCCGGCCGCCACGAACAGTGGATCGGCGTAAACGCGGATGGTATCTTCGATCTCTGCGTCACGCAGGATCGAGATCTGCCTGGACTGAGCGTAAGCAGGATCCCACGGCAGAGCACCTAAAACCAACACGGTCGACAAAACCGCAAGGAGAGAAATGCGGAAAGCGCTCGCAGATGCTGTGACAATACCACGCATGATCCGCCATTGTGCGGCGGTTTTGCTGGTCTCGGCAACGCTCATCGGTTGCGACTCCTTGGACGGCTTTGACGATGACGTTACCGAGGGCGTGCCCATCGTCGAGGGTTTCTTCGGTGGCGTCGCCGGCGATGAGCCGCGCGCCGTTCTCGTTGCACGCTCGACCCTGGCGGCTGGCGGCAGCGCCGCGGATGCGGTTGTGGCCTACTTCTTTGCCAGCGCCGTGACCTATCCGGCGGCCTCCTCTCTGGCCGCAGGTGGTGCGTGTATCGCCTACACACAAGGCGAAAATCAGGCACGATTGATTGATTTCCGTGACGCTATGCCGGCCGCCTCGCCGGAAGGCGAGTTGCGGCCCACGATGATCCCCGGCGCCGTGCGCGGGATGGCTGTATTGCACGCGGAAATGGGCGTCCTGGCATGGACCGATCTGATCACGCCGGCCGAGCGCATGGCGCGGTTCGGCCACCCGGTCTCGCGGGCTCTGGCGCGCGATCTCTCCTTGGTCGGCGACGCGCTGATCGAGGATCCCGGCGCCTATGCTGTCTTTACCGGGCCTGATGGCAGGCTGCTGCGTGAGGGCGACGACCTGATCCAGCTCGATTTGAGCGCCATGCTGACCTATATCCGCACCCGCGGCGCTGGCGATTTCTACACCAGCCTGGGCGCCGCACAGTTCGTGGAAGCCGTGCAGTCAGTCGGCAACCGCATCACGCTCGAGGACATGCGCAACTATCGGCCACAGTGGCGCGAGACCTATAGCGTCGCCGTGCCGCAGGCGATTTTCGGCGCGGAAGCGCCGCTGCGCGTGCCCGGACCCGGCTTCGATGCAGGCGCGACGAGCCTGTGGGTCTGGTCGATGTATGACGAGGGCGATCTTTTCGCCCAGTCGGATCCGGCTGCCCGGGCGCACCTTCAAGCGGCGACCTCGCTGCGTGCCGCCGTCGCGCGGACGATGGCGCCGGACGCGCCGCCCGACCCGGCGATCGTCGACCTGTTGATGTCGAGCTACAGCCCTGGCGCGGCCACGCCGATCGGCGAACTGCCGGCAGCGCCGACGCCGCTGCAGGAAAACCCGGCATCGACCAGTGTTTCCGCCGTCGATGCGTTCGGCAACGCGGCGTCCTGCGTCTTCACCATGAACAGCCTGTTCGGCAACGGGCGCGTGGCACCGGGCACCGGTATCGTTCTGGCGGCCAGACCCGGCGAGGGATGGGGTAACGGCATGTCGTTGATGCCGGCCCTGATGGTGAACGAGAACACGCAAGATGTGATTTTTGTCGGTGCGACATCGGGCGGCATTGTCGCAGGCCCGGTCATGGCGACCGTTACCGCCGGCATCATGCAGGCAGATATGTCATTGGCCGAAGCCATCGATGCGCCCAGGGTCTTCGACCCCGGCTTGCCCGACGTCGCCATCGTCGAGGAAGCGATACCGCAGAGCACGCTCGATACCCTCATTGCCCGGGGGTACGAATTGCGCTCGTTCCCGGAGCTTGGGCGGGTCAACGCGATTTATTGTCCAGGCGGCGTGCGCAGTAACCCAGGCAGCTGCAGCTTCGTGAACGATCCCCGCGGCTTCGGTCTTGCGGTTGGCGGCTGACGCTGCCTGAGCCTGTCTGATATTGGCAGCTTTTGGGCTGATTGGGACTGACCATGGCGATCAAGGTCTCCAAGCGCGGCAGCGTACCGCCGTTCTATGTCATGGAGGTGATGCGCGCCGCCGCCGAGCGGCTGGCGTCGGGCAGGGACGTCTTGCACCTGGAAGTCGGCCAGCCCGGTACGCCGGCGCCGCGCGGTGTACGGCAGGCCGCGCAACGGGTTATTGACGATGAGCGGCTGGGCTACACGGTCGCCCTCGGCATCGAGCCGCTGCGTGCGGCGATCGCGCGTCACTATCAGGACAACTACGGTGTCCATGTGCCGAGCGAACACATCGTTGTCACCACGGGGTCGTCAGGCGGGTTCGTGTTGGCTTTTCTCGCCGCCTTCGATGTCGGCGACCGCGTTGCCATCGCCGAGCCGGGTTACCCCTGCTACCGGAACATCCTGAGTGCACTGGGCATTGAAGCCGTCGGTTTGCCAGTCGACCACGAGACACGCTATCAGCCGACGGTCGCCATGCTGGAGGCGTATCAGGGAAAGCTGGACGGCCTGATCATCGCCAGCCCCTCCAACCCCACCGGCACCATGATCGACCGTGCCGGCATGGTGGCGCTGTGCGACTATTGCGCGGCCCACGGGATCCGGCTGATATCCGACGAGATCTATCACGGGATAGCGTTCGACTTTGATGCGACGACGGCGGTTGGCTTGAACGCCGACGCTGTCGTCATCAACAGCTTCTCGAAGTATTTCTCCATGACGGGCTGGCGTGTCGGTTGGATGGTCGTGCCCGAAGACCTGCAGAAACCGATCGAGCGTCTGGCGCAGAACTTCTTCATCTCGCCACCGACGCTCTCGCAGTTCGCGGCCGTCGCCGCCTTCGACTGCCATGACGAGCTGCGTGGCAACGTCGCCGTCTACCGCGAGAACCGGGAACTGCTGCTCGACCGGTTGCCCAAGGCCGGTCTCGACCGCTTGAGCCAGGCTGACGGCGCCTTTTACATCTACGCCGATACCGCCCATTTGGCCGATGACAGCGAAGTCCTGTGCGAGCAGATCCTGGACGCGACGGGCGTCGCGATGACGCCCGGTATCGACTTCGACCCGCTGCGCGGCCGCCAGTCGATCCGGATCTCGTTCTCCGGTCCGACGGCGGACATTGACGAGGCAGCCAATCGCCTCGTGGCGTGGCTGCCCAGTCAACTTCGGCGGTAACATCTCAGTCCAGCCGAGTCATCCTGGTTTCCCTCGCTCCTTGAGGGAGAGGGATACGCAGGCTTGGGCGCGCGAGCGTCCTAGCCGAAGCAGGGTGCGGGGCACGTGCTCGGGATACGCCGGCGCCGGTTGTCCACGCGCGCTATCGCGCGCTGCGCTCTCACCCCGGCCCTCTCCCTCGTTGGGGAGAGGGGGACGTGTTGGCGTGTAAGCGGCAGAGCTCTAACGAACGATCTTTTGCCACCAACCGCGCCGCGGCGGGCCGGAGCGCGTTGTCTCGGCGGCTTCGTCCGGTGTCGGGTCGGGCTCGCGCACCGGTCCGCCGCCATTGTTGCCGCCGGGCGCAGTGGTCACGGTGTCGTCGCCACCAGACGCCGCGACCGGAACGGTCTCGTCATCATGGGCCGGCGTTTCGGCAGCTGGTGTCGGCTCCACTTTGCCCTTGTCGTCGGCCGGTTCGCCGGTGTCTTCGGGGGGCGTCGGCGCATCATCATCGCCGCCCTCGGCCTCGCTCGCTTTCTTGGCCTTCGACTTGGCGCGGGAGCGGCGTTTTTTCTTCTCCGGCTTCGCCTCGTCGTCGCCAGAAGCACCGTCGGGTGAGGCAGTCGCTTCGCCAGCGTCGGTGCTCTCGCTGGCAGCAGACGCGTTGCTGTCCCCCTGGACGGCGTCTTCGGCACCGGCTTCGCCTGGCTCGGCCGCGGCGGCCTCGCCACGTCCGCGTCGACGGCGGCCGCCGCGTTTGCCGCGCCGGCGTCGTTTGCGGCCTTCGCCGCCTTCCTCGTCGTCACGCTCGGACTTGGCCTTTGAGCCGTCCTCGTCACTGGCGGCGTTATCGTCACCAGCCGCGTTCGCACCGTCACGCTCGTTGTCGCCGCCGCGCCGCCGTCTGGACTTGCGCCGGCGTTTGCGGCGCCTGCCGCCGTCCTCACCGTCGGCGTCATCGGCATCGGCTCGGTCATCGCTCTCCTGCGCGCCCGCTTCTGAGCCGGCCAGCAATTCGATCGGTTGTCCGTCCGTGCGCGGCACCACCGTTTCGACCCGGAAGTCGGGCGGCACCAGATCCTCGTCGCGCTCGACCAGCACCGTCATGTCGTAGCGCTGTTCGATCTCGATCAGGGACGGGCGTTTGTCGTTCAGCAGATAGAGCGCGACTTCCGTCGGCACCTGAACGCGGATCGACTGGGAACGCTGTTGCATGCCTTCCTGTTCGATGCCGCGCAGGACGTGCAACGCGGTCGATCCGATCGAGCGTACGAAACCGCTTCCGCCGCAATGGGGGCAGATATCGCTCAGCGCCTCATGCAGGCTGGGCCGCAAGCGCTGACGTGACAGTTCCAGCAGACCGAACGAACTGATGCGCCCGACCTGGATGCGGGCGCGGTCGCTCTTCAGCGCCTCTTTCAGTTTGCGTTCGACGGCGCGTTCGTTACGGCCTTCATCCATGTCGATGAAGTCGATCACGATCAAACCGGCGAGGTCGCGCAGGCGCAGCTGGCGGGCGATCTCGACGGCCGCCTCGCTGTTCGTCTTCAGCGCGGTCTCCTCGATATTGCGCTCCTTGGTCGAGCGCCCGGAGTTGATGTCGATGGCGACGAGCGCCTCGGTCGGGTTGATGACGATGTAGCCGCCGGACTTCAACTGCACGATCGGGCTATGCATGGCGTCGAGCTTGTGTTCGACGTTGAACTTGTGGAACAGCGGCACCGCTTCGGTGTACTGCTGCACGCGCTTGGCGTGGCTCGGCATCAACAGGCGCATATAGGACTTGGCCATTTTGTAGCCTTCGTCGCCCTCGACCAGCACCTCGTCGACATCCTTGGTGTAGAGGTCGCGGATGGCGCGCTTGATGATGTTGGCCTCTTCATAGATCAGCATCGGCGCTGACGATTTCAGCGTCTCTTCGCGGATGCTCTCCCACTGCTTGAGGAGGCCGGTGAAGTCGCGCTTGATCTCGGCTTTAGTGCGGCCCATGCCGGCGGTGCGGATGATAAGGCCGGTGCCCTCTGGCACGTTCAGGTCCTGGGCGATGGCTTTGAGGCGTCGGCGCTGCTGCGGGTCGGCAATCTTGCGCGAGATGCCACCGCCGCGCGGTGTGTTCGGCATCAAGACGCAATAACGTCCGGCGATCGACATATAGGTCGTAAGCGCCGCGCCTTTGTTGCCGCGCTCTTCCTTGACGACCTGAACCAGCAGGATCTGGCGACGCTTGATGACTTCCTGGATCTTGTAGCCGCGCTTCAGAATTGCTTCGCGACGCGCCACCTGCTCGCGATCATCGCCGTGATCGTCGTCGTTGGTCTGGCGGCGGCGACGGCGCGGCCGCCGTTTCGGTTTTTCGCTTCGGGCTTCGACCGGCTTCTCGTCGTCCTTTGATGTCTCGGCTTCGTCGCCGTCGGTTTGTTCAGCGCCGGTTTCGTCGTCGTCCTGTTTGTCGCCCGTGTCGTCGGTGTCGTCCGTGTCGTCCGTGTCGTCGCCGGTGTCGCCACCTTCGGCTTCGGCGGCCGGTTCATCATCGGCGTCGTCACTGTCGTCATCGGCATCGCCGGCGGCTGCGTCGGCGCTGTCATCGTCGTTCAAATCTTCGGCATCGTCGTTATTGTCGGCTGCCTCATCGGCGGCGGCCTCTTCGTCGGCTTCGTTTTCGTCGGCGTCGCGCGCTTCATCAACAAGGCGCGCCTGTTCGGCGGCCAGCGCTTCGCGATCGGAAACCGGGATCTGGAAGTAGTCGGGATGGATCTCGCTGAACGCCAGAAAGCCGTGGCGGTTGCCGCCATAGTCGACGAACGCCGCCTGAAGCGACGGTTCGACACGGGTTACCTTGGCGAGATAGATGTTCCCTTTAAGCTGCGATTTGCTTGACGATTCAACGTCAAATTCTTGGAGCTCCTGTCCATCTGCGACGACGACCCGGGTCTCTTCCCGGTGGCCGGCGTCGATCAACATACGTCGTGTCATGTAAGGTCCTGTGGTCGGGGACGACCGGGACGGCGGCGATCAAGTCGCGCCGTCTTGGGGCCGTCGCGGTTGCGTGCGAAACCCCAGAAATGGCCGCAAAACCGAGGGCCGGCCGGCCTTGTCCACAGCCGGCATGACCGGTGGGTGGATGGCTGGTTCCGGATGTCGATTTCGGTGTCAAAATTCGGGGTTCCACCTGAATCCTTTAGTCAGGGTGCACGCCAAGACTTGCCGTGGCGCGCAGATCGTGATTCTATAGGGTCGCTTTTTACCCATTTCTATCAATGCCATAGAGGCAATGATAAAAGCGACGGTTCAGCGACAGAGACATTCTAGTATGCGGCAAGCCCGGCGGACAACCGTTAGTTCTTGGCGTCAATGGCCCACACGGTGCGGCTTGGCGGCGCTGGCTTTGGCGGTGACGGCCTTCCTGGCGGTCGACGTGGCGCGCGCGGCCGAGACCCAGGTGATCGGGGTCAGGACCGGCGTGAACGCCGAAGCGACGCGGTTCGTGCTGGATGTCAGCACCGCGGTCGACTACCAGATTTCGACTCTTGAAAATCCCTATCGGGTGGTCATCGACCTGCCTGAGGTGGCGTGGCAGATCCCCGAACAGTCGCAGCAGGTCTCGACCGGCCTGATTGACGGTTTCCGCTTCGGTCCGTTCGAGCCCGGTCGATCCCGCATCGTGCTCGACGTCAGCGGGCCGGTCAGCGTGCAACGCGTTTTCATCCTGGAGCCCTCGGCCAGCTTCAGCTACCGCTTCGTCCTCGACCTTGTCGCCGCCCAAGAGGAGCCGGGCGTGGTGCCCGAGCCGGTCGTCGACATTCAGCAGACGAGCGTCCAGGTTCCGGAAAGCACATTCGATGTGCCGGTCTATGACGGTCCGCCGTTGCCTGGCGTCAAACCGAATCCTGACAGGTTTGTCATCGTTGTCGATCCTGGTCATGGCGGTGTTGACCCCGGCGCAATCGGTCACAGCGGGATCTACGAGAAGGACATTGTTCTGGACGCCGCGCGCGAACTGAAACGCCAGCTCGAGGCGACAGGCCGTTACACCGTGGTCCTGACGCGCGACAGCGATATCTTCCTGCGGCTTGCCGAACGCGTCGAGATAGCGCGCGCCTCCGGTGCCGATCTGTTCATCTCGGTCCACGCCGACAGCATGGATGACTCAAGCATGCGCGGCGCCGGCGTCTACACGCTTTCGGAAACGGCATCCGACGATGAGGCCGCCGCCCTTGCGGCTAAGGAAAACAAGGCCGACCTGATTGCCGGCGTCGACTTTGTCAACGTCGCCTATGACCCGTTGACGACAGATATCCTGATCGATCTTGCCCAGCGCGAGACGACCAACGCGTCTGCGCAATTCGCGCGCCTTCTGACCGCGCAGTTACAGAGTTTTGTGAAGCTGCGTTCGAACGCGCACCGCTTCGCCGGGTTCCGTGTCTTGAAGGCGCCGGATGTTCCGTCTGTGTTGGTCGAGCTGGGCTACATGTCGAACGCCGACGAGGAATCGAAACTGAAAACCGAGTCCTATCGTCGTGATTTCATGTCGGCCATCACCGCGGCGATCGACGTCCACTTCCAAGACGGCGGCTACTAGAGCGGATCGTGTTTGGGCGGAACCGGCTGAAGGTTCCACCTAAACGTGTGAATCCGCTCGCCATCTATGGGTAGAGCAGACCGCGCTTCCAGCTGAATCAACAGCGTGAATCTTGCTCGACTTCACGCTAAGAGAAGGTTAACGGTGTCGCATATTGCATGAATGTGTGACGGCGGGACTTAAGCTGGGTGTCCCATCCGCGCCATAATTCGGAGCCATAGTCGGGCGGCCCTGGAGACGATATTTGGCAAAACAACGCCGATCTCGCGTGCTACGTGCCCTTGTTTGGCTGTTCGGGCTGCTAACGCTTGGCGTTGTGGCGGCGGTCGCCGTTGTTGCGTACATTTTCTATGAATACGGACGCGACCTGCCGGAATACCGGCAGCTCGCGGACTACGAACCGCCGGTCGCCACGCGCGTCTATGCCGGCGACGGGCGCCTGATGGCGGAGTACGCCATTCAGCAACGCGTGTTCGTTCCGATCGAAGCGATTCCTCAGCGGGTCATCGACGCGTTCCTTGCGGCCGAGGACCAGCACTTCTACGAGCATCGCGGTGTCGATCCTCTGGGCGTCGTTCGCGCGGCCATCGTCAACCTGCGCAACCTCGGCGAAGACCGGCGCATGCAGGGCGCATCGACCATCACCCAGCAGGTTGCCAAGAACTTCCTGTTGACCAACGAGGTCTCGATCGAACGCAAGATCAAGGAAGCCATCCTGGCGTTCCGCATCGAGGAGGCGTTGAGCAAGGAACGCATTCTCGAGCTCTATCTCAACGAGATTTATCTGGGTTACGGCGCCTATGGCGTCGCCGCGGCAGCACTTGCCTATTTCGACAAACCGCTCGACGAATTGACCATCGCCGAAGCGGCCTACCTGGCGGCGTTGCCGAAAGCGCCCAACAACTACCATCCGATTAACCGCACGGCAGAAGCCAAGACCCGACGCGACTGGGTCATCGCGCGCATGTTCGCCGACGGCTTGATCACCCGCGCCGAGGCTGCCGCGGCCCAGAGCGAACCGCTCGAAGTCCATCCACGCGAGGCCGCCGACATCGCTGTCGCCGATTACGCGACCGAGGACATCCGCCGCCAGATTGTCGAGCTCTATGGTACCGACGCGCTCTATGAAGGCGGGCTCTATGTGCGCTCCACCATCGATCCCTGGCTGCAGGATATCGCGCGCACGGTATTGCGCGACGGCCTTGCCGAGTATGACCGCCGGCACGGTTGGCGCGGTCCCTTCGACACCATGGAACTAGGCGACGATTGGGCCGAGCGGCTTGCCGCCTATGAGGAGCCGGAAGCGTTGGCGCCGTGGTTCAAGGGCGTCGTTCTGGAAGCCGACAGCGCCGGCGCGACCATAGGGCTTGCCGACGGCACGACCGGCTATATTCCGTCGAGCTATCTGACCTGGGCGCGCCGGGTGCAGGAAGACGGCAGCCTGGGCCCCGCCGTCAGCCGGGCCTCGGATGTGCTGAACACCGGCGACATTATCGGCGTGCGCGACTACGACGCGCCGGATGATTGGAACGGCGGCGATGACGTGCGTTTTCTCGCCATGCGTCAGATCCCCGAAGTCGGCGGCGCGATCATCGCGCTTGATCCGCATACCGGCCGCATCCTGGCGATGGAAGGCGGCTTCAGTTATGCCGACAGTGAGTTCAATCGTGCGACCCAGGCGTTGCGCCAGCCGGGTTCCGCGTTCAAGCCATTCGTCTACATGGCGGCCCTCGACAACGGTTTTACGCCGGCGAGCCTGGTCGAGGACGCGCCGATCGTGTTCGCCCAGGGCGAGGGGTTGCCCGATTGGCGGCCGGCGAACTACACACAGGAGTTTTATGGGCTCTCGACCCTGCGCCTGGGGCTTGAGAAGTCGCGCAACCTTATGACCGTGCGCCTGGCCAACCAGTTGGGCATGGATGTCATCGCCGACTACGCCTCGCGCTTCGGCGTGATCGAGGACCTGCCGCCTTATCTGCCGATGGCGTTGGGCGCCGGCGAGACGACACTGCTGCAGATGACAACGGCCTACGGCATGATCGTCAACGGCGGCATGCGCATCGAGCCCTCGTTGATCGAACGTATCCAGGACCGCAACGGCTTGACCATCTGGCAGCGCGATGAGCGGACCTGTCTGGTGTGCCAGGCCGACGTCTGGCACGAAGGTGCCGAGATACCGCGCCTGCCGGACCTGCGTGAGCAGGTGGTCGAGGCGACCACGGCCTATCAGATGGTGTCCTTGCTGGAGGGCGTCGTGTTGCGCGGCACCGGTGCGCGCATCTCGACCATCGGCAAGCCGCTCGGCGGCAAGACCGGCACCACGAACGAATATCGTGACGCCTGGTTCGTCGGCTTTTCACCGGACCTCGTCGTCGGCGTCTATGTCGGGTTCGATCAGCCGGAATCGCTCGGCCCGCGCGAGGCTGGCTCCGCGGTCGCCGGGCCGATCTTCAAGGCGTTCATGGAAGCGGCCTTGGCCGAGACGCCCGGCATCCCGTTCCGTATCCCGCCGGGCCTTGAGCTCGTCCGCATCGACGCCGACAACGGCCTCTTGCCTGGCGCCGGCACCAGCCGCGTCCTGGTCGAGGCATTCAAGTATGGCACCAGCCCGACCAGCAGTGAACACGCCGACAGTCTGGACGCATCCGGTCTCTACTAGACCGAGCTTCGCCATAGCGAACCACAGGGTGTTCCCACAAGCAGGCTTGACGCGAGGGCGGCGCATCGTCAGGTTGCCGCCCGAAACGCCTTTGGAGAACGTCATGCGTGCCGATATGCAGGAACTGAGCGCCAGCATCGAAGCTTCCCTCCAGCTCGTACGGAGGCATCTTTGACTGGGATAATGCCCTAGTCCGCCTCGACGAAATCGAGCATCTCGCTCAAGACCCAGAGCTTTGGAACGATCCCGAACGCGCGCAAAAGGTGATGCGCGAACGCACGCGCTTGACCGGCGCGATCGATGCGGTGCGCGAGATGGAGACGGCACTAAACGACAACATTGAACTCGCCGAACTGGCCGAGGCCGAAGGCGAAGAGCAGCTTGTCGAAGATGCCGTCAAGGCACTGAAGGCGCTGGCCGCCAAGTCGGACAAGATCCGCGTCGAGAGCCTGTTGTCCGGCGAGGCCGACGGCAATGACTGTTATCTGGAGGTGCACGCCGGCGCCGGTGGCACCGAAAGCCAGGACTGGGCCGAGATGCTCCTCAGGATGTACGTGCGCTGGGCCGAGCGACGCGGCTACAAGGTCGAGGCGATGGAGGCAAGTGCGGGCGAGGAGGCCGGTATCAAGTCGGCGACGGTCAAGATCAGCGGGCTCAATGCCTATGGTTGGGCGAAGACGGAGACCGGCGTGCATCGCCTGGTGCGCATATCGCCCTATGATTCACAGTCGCGCCGCCATACCAGTTTCGCCAGTGTCGATATCTCGCCGGTCATCGATGACACGATCGAGATCGAGATCGACGACAAGGACCTGCGCGTCGATACCTATCGCGCGTCCGGTGCCGGCGGCCAGCACGTCAACAAGACCGACAGCGCCATTCGCCTGACCCATTTGCCCAGCGGCATCGTCGTGCAATGCCAGAACAACCGCTCGCAACACCGCAACCGGGCCGAGGCCATGGCGATGCTGCGCTCCAGGCTCTACGAGCGCGAACTAAGGGAGCGCGAGGAGGCGGCCCAGGCGGCCAATGCCGAGAAGTCGGATATCGGCTGGGGCCATCAGATCCGCTCCTATGTGCTGCAGCCCTACCGCATGGTGAAAGACCTGCGCACGGGGGTTGAAACCAGCAACACCGATGCGGTACTGGACGGCGATATCGATGCGTTCATTTCTGCCGCCCTGGCGTCGCGGATTGGCGCCGAGACATCGGAATCAGAGCCCGGGAAGGCCAACTAAGACGCGCTAGATCCGTTGTTGGCAGGCTGTTTTCGACACTTTAGAAAGAAAATGCTAGGTTTACTGTGGACCGAATCGCATGAGCGCCATGGCTGGTGATCAACGACCGACGCAGGATCGCATCCTTTTCCTGCTGAAGACCAAGGGCGAATTGACCGCTCAGGCGCTGGGCGAGCGACTTGGCATTACCGCCATGGGCGTGCGCCAGCACCTCTACCGCCTTCAGGAAGACGATCTCGTCACGTTCCGCGACGAGCGTGCGGGTGTCGGCCGCCCGTCCCGTCACTGGCATCTGACGGAAACCGGCAACGGCCGCTTTCCCGACGGACATAGCGAACTGGCCGTCGCCATGCTGAAGAGCATCGAGGACCTGTTCGGCGCCGATGGCCTTGATCGCTTGATCACCGCGCGCACGAGTGAGATGCAGGACGCCTACGGCCAAAGCCTGAACGGCTGCCGCTCGATCGAGCAGCGCATTGCCGGCCTTGTCGAACTGCGCAGCAAGGAAGGCTACATGGCGGAGTGGCGCAAGGAGGACGACGGCAGCTACCTGCTGGCTGAGAACCATTGTCCTATCTGCGCGGCAGCGAAAGTCTGCCAAGGATTGTGTCGCTCGGAGCTGGAAGTTTTTCAGAGCGCCCTTGGCGACCAGGTTACGGTCGAGCGTACCAGCCACATATTGGCCGGTGCCAGACGTTGCGCCTATCGCATCACACCGAAGGCGAAGAACTGAGCGCCTCATAAAAGGCACTGGGCAGACCGGCCGCCTGGCGCGCCGTATCGTTGAACGGCGGCTTCAGATCACCCTTGAAACGCTCTCTGACGACCATGCGCCATGTCGGCGCGGGGTCCAGACCACGTTGTTCGCAGACATGAGTGAACCAGCGGCTGCCTGCCGCCACGTGGTCGATCTCTTCGCGATAGATGACCTCCAGGATGGCGACGCTGTCGTGGTCACCGGCGCGCTTCAGGCGCGTGATCATGGCCGGCGTCACGTCGAGCCCTCGCGCCTCGAGCACCAGGGGTACGACGGCGAGACGCGCGAGGATGTCGTCACGGGTGTCGTCGGCGGCCTGCCACAGCCCGTCATGGGCAGGCAGATCGCCATAATCGGCGTCGAGCTCCTGGAGCCGGCGCCTGAGCATCTGAAAGTGGCGCGCTTCGTCATCGGCAACGCCGATCCAATCGCCATAGAAAGTCGGCGGCATGTCGTCGAAGCGTGCTACGAGGTCGCAGGCAAGATCGATGGCGTTGAATTCGATGTGGGCGAGGGCGTGCAACAGCGCGACCTGACCGGCGCGCGTGGTGAGCGCGCGGCGTTTCGGCATGTCGCCGGGCCGTGTCAACTCGGGCCGATCGGGGCGTGCCGGACGGTCCGGCAGGGTTCCCTGTCCCGGCTCGCGTCTCCCATCGCGCCAGTCCTTTGCCATGGCGCGAACCGCCGTCGCCTTCGCCTCCGGTTCACCTGTCCGCAGCGCGGCAATCGCGGCGCCACGGTAGCCTGTCGACACCGTCAGGCGAGCTCCTTGACCGCCTCGAGCACGGCGTCGGAGTGACCCTTGACCTTCACCTTACGCCAGACCTCGCGCACGACGCCCTTCTTGTCGATAAGGAAGGTCGCGCGTTCGATGCCCATGTAGGTGCGGCCATACATGCTCTTTTCGACCCAGGTTCCATAGGCCTCGGTGATCGCGCCGTCTTCGTCGGAGATGAGCGTGAAGGGCAGGTCGTACTTGGCCTTGAATTTGTCGTGCTTTTTGACGGTGTCGCGCGACACGCCCAGGATCACCGCATCGGCCTTGGTGAAATCCGGCAGTTGATCGCGGAACGCGCATGCCTCTTTCGTGCATCCGGGCGTGTCATCTTTGGGATAGAAGTAAAGGATGACGTTCTGGCCCTTCAGTTTGGCCAGGTCGACGGTGCCGTCACCGTCGGTGGGTGCCTTGAAGGCGGGTGCCTTGTCGCCGGGTTGGGGGCCGCTCATGATTCGCTGTCCTCCGTTGCTGCGATGTTGGTGATCAAATCTTCGAACGTTTCTTTGACACGGGCCTGATCGTTTTCAAGCTCTTGTCGCAGGGCGTCGAATGATGCCTCGCCCGTCATGCGCACCAGCATATCGCACAGCGCCTGCGGGAATTCCGCTTCATCGGTAGGCTGCGCCATCGCCAGCCGCAAGATGCCCTGGACCTCATGCATACGCTGGCGCGCGGCGATCAGATCGCGCGCCAGGCCTTCGTCGACCAGGCCCGCCTCGACGGCTCGCTCAAGCACGTCGACGGAGTTGTTCGCGATGATGGAGGGATGCGCGTCGGCGTAACGCAGCACCAGAAACTGCGCGATGAAGTCCAGATCGATCAGCCCGCCATCGGAAAACTTGATGTCGAAACTGTCGCGCGGCGGATGACGGCCGGCAATACGCGCGCGCATGTCGACAATGTGGTGGGCAAGTCTTGGTGCGTCGCGCGGGCTCATCAGTTTGGCGCGGATGCCTTCATTGATTTCCCGGGCCAGCCATTCGGGCGCCAGCACGATGCGCGAGCGGGTGAGGGCAAGGTGCTCCCATGTCCAGGCGTCGTCGCGGTGATAGCGCAGGAAACCGGAGACCTCCGACGCCAGAGGCCCGGCGCTGCCTGAGGGGCGCAGCCGCATGTCGATCTCGAACAGACGCCCGGCATTGGTCATGGTGGTCAGCGCGTTCAGCATGCGTTGGCACAGGCGGATAAAGTACTGGCTGGCGGCAAGCGGCTTGGGGCCGTCGGAGGCATCGGCGTCGCCGCGCGTGCCATAGATGAACACCAGGTCCAGATCGGATCCGAAGTTCAGCTCCCGGCTGCCGTACTTGCCGAGCGCCAGAACCGCCATGCCGCCGTCGGGTACCATGCCGTGTTGACCGGCGAACTGCTCGGCGACATGGGGTATCAGGGCGCGCAACGACGCATCGGTCAAATCAGAAAGGCTACGCGCGGCGTCCCCTGGCGTGACCTTGCCCAGCAGCAGCTGGACGCCAAGCTGAAACTCGCGATCGTGGGTCCACCGGCGGATCCGGTCGAGCAGGTCTTCCTCGTCTTGCGCCAAGGCAAGTTCGGCGGTGGCGTCGGCCTCCAGGGTTCTCGCATCCGGTAGCGCCTCGAAAAAGTCGGGCGACAGCACATGGTCCAGCAGGGTCGGCGTGCGGGCCAAGTGCTCGGCCAAGCGCGGCGCGGTGCCCATGATGTTGGCGACCAGCGCGAGCAGGCCGGCGTTGCTCTGAAACAGCGAAAATAGTTGTACGCCCGCCGGCAGGTGGTCGAGAAACTCGTTGAACCGCATGAGCGCGGCATCGGGATTGACGCCGCCGGCAAAGGCGTTCAGCAGATCGGGGACCAGCTCGGTCAGGATCTCACGGGCCCGGCGGCTGCGTGTCGCGCGCACCCTGCCGTGGTGCCAGCCGCGTACCACGGCCGCGATGGCGGCGGCGTCGGCAAAGCCCATCCGGGTCAACGTCGCCAGCGTGTCCGGGTCGTCCTCGTTGCCGGTGAAGACCAGGTTGCCGGCCTCGTCACCATCGCCGCCGCCCGAAAGCGGCTCAGCCTCCTCGAACAGGTCGGCGTAGTGGGACTCGACACGCCGCAGGATACCGGTCAGATCGTCGGCGAAAGCATCGACACTGCCATAGCCGAGAAACGTCGCGAAACCCGCCAGGGCATCCGCGCTCTCGGGTAACGAATGGGTTTGCGCGTCCTCGATCATCTGCAGACGATGTTCGATGCGACGCAGTTTGCCATAAGCATCGATCAGATCGTCGGCGGTCTGCCGGTCGATGCGTGTCGCCCGGGCCAGGGCGTTGAGCGCCTCGCAGGTCGCGCGCGGCCGCAGGCGGCGGTCCCGGCCGCCGAAGATCAACTGCTGGGTTTGGGCAAAGAACTCGATCTCCCGGATGCCGCCGCGGCCCAGTTTGACGTTGTGCCCGGCGACGGCAATCTGGCCGCCGCCCTTATGCGCGTGGATCTGCCGTTTGATTGAATGGATGTCCTGGATCGCCGCGAAATCCAAATGACGGCGCCAGATGAAGGGCGTCAAGCGGTCGAGAAACGCGTTGCCGGCGGTTGCGTCGCCGGCTACCGGCCGCGCCTTGATCAGGGCCGCGCGTTCCCAGTTCTGGCCCAGGCTCTCGTAGTAGAGCTCGGCGGCATCGACCGACAGTGCCAGCGGCGTGGCGCCGGGGTCAGGCCTGAGCCGCAAGTCCGTGCGCAGCACGTAACCGTCGGCGGTCCGTTCCTCCAGCATCTTGACCAGATTGCGGGTCAGGCGGACGCAGATCGCCTGGGGCGCTTCGTTTTCGGCCACCTGCAGCCGCTCATCGTCCCACAGGACAATCAGGTCGACATCACTGGAGTAATTCAGCTCGCCACCGCCCAGCTTGCCCATGCCAAGGACGATGAAGCCGCTGTCGCGCGTCGGGTCGTCGGGGTGCGTCAAGCCGATCTTGCCTGCCGCCGCGGCCTGGGCCAGCAGGCTCGCCAGGGCGCCGTCAATCGCCGCCGCGGCAAAGTCAGAGAGCGCGCCCGTGATGCGCTCAAGTGGCCACAATCCCGTGATATCGGAGAGCGCCACCGCGACCGCGACATTACGCCTTGCATCACGAAGCGCGCTCATCATGCCTTCCGGACGCTCTTGACGGTTGTCATAGAGGCTCGCAAGGGCCACGTCCACGATGTGATCGGGGCCCTTTTCGGCCCATTCGGTCAGCAGGACTGGTTGTCGCTCGAGGCTGCGTGAGAGATAGGGACTATTGCCGAACACAGCGGCCATCAGAGCTTGGCCGTTCGGATCGGCGTCGAACGCATCGGCGTGATCGGCAAGACCTGCCGCGACAGCGGCGTCATGCCATGCTAGACGGCCGCGTTCAGCACGCTCCATATCGGCGGGCTTCGGCAGGTCGGTTAGTCCGCCAAGGTAGGGCAGGTGCATGGCGCCCATCATAGAGACTCGCCGTGAAGAGAGGAAACCGGCTAAGTTGATGAAAATTCAATCGGTATCTGAATTATCGTGACCCGCCGTTCAACACGATTTGTCGTCCATTTGCTCGGCACGCTGGTCGGCATCGCCGTGATCTTGCTGGCCGCGCTGGCTTGGCGGCTGACTCAGGGTCCGATCGTGCTCGGCAACGTGACGCCCTATCTTGAGGCCGCGCTTAACCGCGACGACGGCGCGTTCCGCCTGGGCATCGACCAGGCCGTCCTGACCTGGGGCGACTGGGAAGGCACGCTGGAGGTCAGAGGTTACGGCTTGCGCGGCGTCGGCATTGACGGCCAGACCGCGTTCGCGGCCCGCGAGGTGGCGATCGACCTGGCCCTGGGGCCGCTGCTGCGCGGCGAGTTCCGGCCCATCGACGCCACTGTCATTCGACCGTGGATTCGTGTCGTGCGCGACGCCGATGGCGCGGTTTCCCTTGATATCAGCGCCGACCGGACCGCCGAGAGCGAGGCGGCGCTGATCGACCATCGCCAAGGCCTGCTGGGTGGCGAGGCGATCATGGATGCGCTGCTTGACGCCGGCAACGCGTTGCCGGCGCTTCAAGATCTTCATCAGGTCAGCGTCGTCGATGCCGATCTGTGGGTCGATGACCTTTATCTCGGTGTCGTGTGGAACGCGCCGCAGGCCGACATCGTCATGCGCCACGAGGGCGACGACCTGCGCCTGGTCGGTGACCTCATGGTGCGTCTCGATGAAGTCGATGTGCCTGTCGACGTCTCCGCCGTCTACCGGCGCGATGACGGTCGCCTTATGGCGCATTTGGGCCTGCAGCAGGTGCCGATCGAGAAACTCGCCCAGGCGGTGCCGTCGCTTGAACCGCTGGCCGGCATCCAAGCGCCGGTCTCAGGGCGCGTTCAGCTATCTCTGGACCGCGATCTGGCCCTTCTGGACGGCCGGTTCGCGGTCGAAGCTGGTGGCGGGTCGCTCAGTTTTCCCGGTTTCTTTGCCGACACCATTCTCTTTTCGACCGGGGAGGCACGGGGCGAGGTCGGCCGCGGCCTCAGCGACATCGAGCTGCACGCCTTCCATTTGGTGACTGACGAGGCTCTGGTTTCGGGTGATGCCTTCCTTGATGGACTGGATTCCGACAGCGTCTTTGACCTGAACGTGACGATCGAAAATCTGCCGGTCGACGCGTTGCCGGGTTATTGGCCGCTTACGGCCTCCGCGTCGTCGCGGCAATGGGTGGTCGAGCACTTGTCCGGCGGCACGGCCAACAGCGTGGTCTTGAACTTCGACTGGCGGCTTGAGGATCTCGCCCGCGGGAATTTGCCGTTGGAAGACTTCAGGTTTGTCGGCGACGTGTCGAACACGACGATCACCTATTACGGTGACATGCCGCCCATCAGCGGCGTCGACGGCCGCATCACCATCGCCGACGACCGTATGGTAGCCGAAACCCAGGGTGGCAAACTGCTCGATCTTACGGTTGGCGCGGGCGAGATCGTCATCGCGCCGCTCAGCGCCAACACTGAAACCGCGATCGGTTTTGCATTCGACGGCCCGGCAAACGATCTAGCCATGATCGGGACCCATCCAAGCCTTGGTGTCGGCGACGAGCTTGATCTGGGCACCGAACCGTTGAGCGGAACCGCGACTGGCCGTCTGGACATTACTCTGCCGCACTTGACCGGTCTCTCAAGCAGCGACATCGCGTTCGAACTGTCGGCGGATCTGAGCGGTGTCGGTCTGCCGTCAGGTTTCCGAGACATCCGCGTTCAAGGTGCCACTGGCACATTGCGCGCCGACAACGCAAGCATGGACGTTGCCGTCGACATGACCTTGGGCGGTGTGCCGTTCAGGGCGGACATGAGCCAGGCCTTCGTCGCCGACGGGCAGGCGCGCCGCATCTTGTCGCTGAGTGGCACGATCGATCGTGAGGCCCTTGATCCGCTGGGTGTGTCGTCCCTGGTCGACGTCGACGGCGCGATGCCGCTTGATGTCGACATGGTGGAGGCGTGGAGTGGCGAGATAGCCTGGGACATCGGTGTTGACCTGACCCCGGCCGATGTCGCGTTCCCCGCCATCGGCCTGGACAAACCGCCAGGCGAGCGCGGACGCTTCGCGCTGCGCCTGTTGGACCGCGGAACCGGCGGGGTGCTGATTGAATTGCTCAACCTGGCGACCGAGGACGTCACGGTCGCAGGAAACGGCGCGCTGTCGCCCGAAGACCTCGCGCTCCAGCATTTGCGTTTCGAACGTGTCTCCTTCGGCCGCAACGATTTTGCCGCCTCTCTCGCGGCCCGCGACGACGGCGGATACAACATCGCCGTCGATGGAGGCGATGTCGACCTGGTGCCTTACATGAACGATCTGAGCTCGGCGAGCGGGCCGGAGCTCCCGCCCTTTCATCTGGAGGGCCGGATCGACCGCGTGTGGTTAAGCGACAATGACAGTTTGGATTCGGTCGTCATCAAGGCCGACTACGAGGTCGACCGGTGGGAGGAATTACATCTGACCGGTCAGCTCGCCGGCGGCGCGCCGATGACGATGCGCATTTGGCGTCACGACGAAAACGAGCGGCGTTTCGCCCATACCGCCGGCGACGCCGGCGATGCCATGCGGTTGTTCGACCTGTTCGACGATGCGCGCGGCGGCACCATCGACATCCGCGCGCGCATCGATGACTCGGCGCCAGGTCGGCCGGTAACCGGTGTCATGCAGATCGATGACGTGACCATGACCGAGACGCCGATTCTGGCGCGTATTCTGTCCTTGGCGTCCTTCACCAGCATCGCCAACGCGGTGTCTGGCGAGGGGCTCGTCTTCAACAGTGCCTCAGTGCCCTTCGAGAAGCATGACGATAAAGTCACGATCAATGACGCACGAGCCTATGGGCCGGGTATCGGGATCACGGTCGAGGGCGATATCGATTTGACCGACAACACACTCGGCCTGAACGGTACGCTGGTGCCGGCCTATGTCGTCAATAGCATCCTGGGTGACTTGCCGATTGTCGGCGACATTCTGACCGGCGGCGACGAGGGTGGCGGCATCTTTGCCGTGACCTATCAGGTCGAAGGGCCTTATGCCGACCCGGAAGTCGGCGTCGACCCGCTGTCGGTCCTGGCGCCCGGATACCTGCGCAGTATTTTCACGGCGCCGACCAACGACGAGATCGGACCGTTCAACGTCGACGGCACGACCCACGATCGCTAAAGCGAGCTAGGCGAGACGCAGCAGCGCGTGACGTTTCTTGCCGGCGGAGAGTTTGATGGTGCCGTCGCCATCCAGATCGTCGGGTCCGAGTTTGTGAAACTCGTCGTTGACGACCTTGTCGTTTACCCGTGCGCCACCACCTTTGATCAAACGTCGGGCCTCGCCGTTTGAGGCGGCGAGACCGGTCTCCTTCAGCCCTTCATAGAACGGGAAACCCTCGTCCAACTGGTCGCGGGAAATGTCGGCGACGGGAAGGGCATCGCCGCTGGCGCCTTCCTCGAAGGTGCGGCGCGCGGTCTCCGCCGCGTCGGCGGCCGCGGCCTTGCCGTGGCACAGGCGCGTGGCCTCGTTCGCCAGGACCTTCTTCGCTTCATTGATCTCCGAGCCGTCTAGCGTCTCGAGCCGTTCGATCTCGTCTTGCGGCAGATCCGTGAACAACCGCAGGAAACGCCCGACATCGGCGTCTTCGGTGTTGCGCCAAAACTGCCAGTAGTCATAGGGCGAGCGCATCTCGGCGTTGAGCCAGACCGCGCCCTCGGCGGTCTTGCCCATCTTGGCGCCGGACGCGGTTGTGATCAGTGGCGTGGTCAGGCCCCAAAGCTGGGCATCGGCCATGCGACGGCCAAGGTCGACGCCGTTCACGATGTTGCCCCACTGGTCCGAGCCGCCCATCTGCAGCACGCAATCGAAGCGCCTGTAAAGTTCGACGAAGTCATAGGACTGCAAGATCATGTAGTTGAACTCGAGAAAGCTCAGCGGCTGCTCGCGGTCGAGCCTGAGCTTGACCGAATCCATCGTCAGCATGCGATTGACCGAGAAGTGGCGGCCGGCATCACGCAGGAACGGCACCAGCTCCAGTTCGCTGAGCCATTCGTCGTTGTCGACCATGATTGCGTCGCTCGGACCATCGCCAAAGGTCAGAAAGCGTTCGAAGATCTTGCGGATGCCTGCCTTGTTCTCGGCGATCATGGCATCGTCCAGAAGCGGGCGCGCCTCGTCGCGAAACGACGGGTCGCCGATCTTGGTGGTGCCGCCGCCTATCAGAACAATGGGCCGGTGACCGGCCTGCTGCAGGCGCCTGAGCTGCATGATCTGCACCATGCTGCCGACATGCAGGCTGGGTGCGGTGCAGTCGAAGCCGATATAGCCGGTGATGATGCCCTTGCTCGCGGCCTCGTCCAGCGCATCGATGTCGGTGCACTGGTGCATGAAGCCACGCCAGAGAATTTCGCGGATGAAGTCGGATTGGGTCTTGGACATGGCGCGTTTCTGGATAACCGGCGAAACCGTCCTTCGTGACGGGGCGCGTCGTGTAACATAATCGCCATCGCCCCTCAAACGCAGGCGTCACAGCAGGAGATCCAGTTGGCTGAGAACGGTTGGTTGACCGCGATAGGTCTGATGAGTGGCACGTCGGTCGATGGCGTCGACGCCGCATTGCTGAAGAGCGACGGCCATCGTGTGGAACGCATCGGCAAGCCGGTGACGACTACCTACGACGACGGGGAGCGTGACCTTATCCTTGCGGCCCTGGGTGGCGCCGGCGACGTCCTGGCGGCCGAACGTGCGCTAACCCTTCGGCACGTCGACATTGTTCGATCGTTACTTAAGGAAAACGACCTAACTGTAGAAAATATAAATGTTATTGGATTTCATGGCCAGACCATCATTCACCGTCCTGACGAGGAGCTGACATGGCAAATTGGCGATGGCGCCTTGTTGGCCCAGCGCTGCGGGATCGACGTCGTTGCCGATCTACGCCGCAGCGATATGGCCCGGGGCGGTCAAGGCGCGCCCTTTGCGCCACTTTATCACGCCGCCCTTGTCGCGGATCTGAAGACCGAAGTGCCGGTCGCCGTGCTGAACCTGGGCGGTGTCGCCAACATCACGTGGATCGGCGACGATCGGATCATCGCATTCGACACCGGTCCCAGCGGCGCCTTGCTCGACGATTGGGTGCGCCGGCATACGGACCAGCCGTTTGATCGCGATGGTCTGCTGGCCGCCAGTGGGCAGGTCCATGACGAACGGGTCGATGTGGTGTTGCGCAACCCTTACTTCGCCCGGCCCGCGCCGAAGTCGCTCGACCGCAACAGCTTCTCGATCGATTTGGAAGGTTTGTCGCCCGCCGACGGTGCGGCGACGTTGGTCGCGCTGACGGCGCGCACTGTCGCGATGGGGTCGGACGTGGTCCCGCAAGCGCCGAAGCTCTGGATCGCGTGTGGCGGCAACCGCCTCAACCCGACCATTCGTGGTGCCATTGCCGATCGCGTGACGGGCGAGGTGGTGACCGCCGAGGACGTCGGTTGGAATGGCGACGCCATCGAGGCCGAGGCATTCGCCTATTTGGCCATCCGATCGCTGAAGGGATTGCCGCTCAGCCTACCCACGACCACCGGCGTCGAAGCGCCGACGACCGGAGGCGCCCTCTACAAGGCGCGAACCTTTACCGGCTGATCAGTCGTCTTCCTCGATGACCAGGTTGTAGTGTTTGGTGTGGTCGGCGATGTAGCTGTCGACGATGCCTTGCAGTTCGTCCAGCTCGCGCTCAAAGAAATGACCCGCGCCTTTGATGATCTTGTAGGTCACGTCATGCTTCTTGCGGTCCAGCCGCTCGGCCAGCTTGCCGACGGCGTTAGGGTCGACGACATCGTCCTGGTCGCCCTGAATGATCAGGCCATCGCACGGACAGGGTTCCAGAAACGCGAAGTCGTAGTGATCGGCCCCGGGGGCGACAAAGATAAAACCGTCTACTTCGGGCCGGCGCATCAAGGCTTGCGCGCCGATCCAAGCGCCAAACGAAAAGCCAGCGATCCAGCAGCCGACGCGATCGGGATTGTGAAGCTGCAGCCAGTCCATCGCCGCGGCCGCATCGGCCAACTCGCCGACACCTTCGTCGTAGTAACCTTCGCTGCGTCCGACGCCTCGAAAGTTGAAACGCATGACCGAAAACCCGGCCTGCGCATAGGCGCGGAACAGCGTGTAGGTGATCTTGTTGTTCATGGTGCCGCCGAACTGCGGGTGAGGGTGCAGCACCACGGCGATCGGCGCGTTGCGGGCCTTGCCGTGGGTGTAGCGACCCTCCAGGCGGCCGTCGGGACCATTAAATATGATATCGGGCATGAGTTCCTAAACGGGGCAGAAAGCGCTGATTTCAGCACTTTTTGGGGGATGGTTCTGGCGAAATTGTGTGCGGCCGGAGAGCCGAGAATACTTGACCGGAGCAGTCGGGCTTTCTATCTGTATGGGGTCCGATGATACGCGCGGTTCGCCGCCCGCGGTTCGGGCGTGTCGATGAGTTGAACAAGGACACCCCCCATGCTGAAGGCGCTTCGCGAGGAAATCGACTCCGTATTCGGCCGCGACCCGGCTGTCAGGACCCGGCTTGAAGTCGTCCTGTGCTACCCCGGCTTTCACGCCATTCTCTTTTATCGTTTTTCTCATTGGCTTTGGCTTAAGCATCTGAAGCTGATCGGACGACTTATGTCTCATGTCGGTCGCGTCTTGACTGGAATCGAGATTCACCCCGGCGCGAAGATCGGTAAACGTTTCTTTATCGATCATGGCATGGGCGTTGTTATTGGCGAGACGGCCGAAGTCGGTGACGACGTGACGCTCTACCACGGTGTGACCCTTGGTGGAACCACTTGGCAAAAGGGAAAGCGGCATCCGACGTTGGGCAATGATGTCGTTGTTGGTGCCGGCGCAAAAATCCTTGGCCCGATCACGGTCGGTGACGGCGCGCTTGTCGGTTCCAATGCGGTCGTCGTGCGCGATGTGCCGCCGGGCGTGACGATCGTCGGCATACCTGGTCGCGCGGTCGATCAGGCCAACAAGGAGTCCGAGCCGCACTTCGCAGCCTACGGCGCTTCGGCGCAAGACATGCCGGACCCGGTCAGCAAGGCGATCAACGGACTGCTCAATCACGTCAGTGTTCTTGAAGCGCGTATCAAGGAACTGGAAACCAACCGCGTCGACGGTATCGACGTTGTTGAACCGAACGATCTGGAGATCGACGAGGAACGTCGAGACATCTAACGCAAGGGAGCGTGACGCCGCCATGAAACTCAGCAGCAAAGGTCGTTATGCGGTGATGGCCATGGTCGACTTGGCCTTCAACAGTGATGGACGCCCGGTGTCGCTTGCCGAGATCGCAGCGCGCCAGGAGATCTCGCTGAGCTATCTCGAACAGCTTTTCGGCAAACTGCGCCGCGCCGAACTGGTCGCTAGCGTGCGCGGCCCGGGCGGCGGTTACCTGTTGGCCAATCCGAAGAGCGAGATCTGCGTCGCCTCGATCATCGACGCGGTCGACGAGCCGATCAGGGTGACCCGGTGCAAGGGTGATGCGGAGCCGGGACAAGGCTGCATGAAAGACAAGAGCCGTTGCCTGACCCATGACCTGTGGGAAGAGCTCGGCAATCACATCCGCGACTTCATGTCGTCGGTGACGCTGGAGGATATCTGCGAGCGCCGGGTGTGCCGCGCCGTGCCCGAGTTCGACGAGGATATTGTCGCAGCCGAATAGGGTGCAGCTGCCGGTTCCATGACTCCCAGCGTTTACCTCGATTACAACGCCACCGCGCCATTGCGGCATGAGGCACGCGATGCTGTGTTGGCCTCGCTCGAGGTCACCGGCAATCCGTCGTCGGTGCACGGTTTCGGTCGGGCAGCCCGCTCGATCTTGGAAACCGCGCGCGAAGAGGTCGCGGCGCTGGCCGGTGTGGCGCCGCGCCTGGTGACGTTCACGTCTGGCGGTACGGAAGCCAACCAGATGGCGCTGAATGGTCTGGCGGTCGAGCGTGTTCTGATCTCGGCGGTCGAACACCCGTCGGTCCTGAAGGCGTGCGACAACCCGACGATCATACCGGTCGATGACGCGGGCCGCGTCGATCCCGATGCATTGGATACGCTTCTGGCAGCGGGGCAGGGGCGTGCCCTTCTCTCCGTCATGGCCGCCAACAACGAGACCGGTGTCATTCAGCCGCTCGCCGATATCGCCAACGTCGCCCATCGCCACGATGCCGTGCTCCATGTCGATACGGTCCAGGCGGCGGGCAAACTTGATCTCGACGCCATCGACGCGGATCTCATGACCCTGTCCGGTCACAAGCTCGGTGGACCAGCCGGCGCCGGCGCGCTGGTACGCAAGCGCGAGTTGCAACTTCGCCCGCTGATGCGTGGCGGCGGTCAGGAGCTCGGGCTTCGCGCGGGAACCGAACCGCTGTCGGCGATCGCCGGTTTCGGTGCCGCCGCGCGCGCCTGTCTCGATGACGACGTGACGTCGTGGCGTTCCCGTCGCGACCGCCTGGAAGCTAATGTGATGGCTTCGACGACATCGGCTGCCGTCGTTGCTGGCGATGTTGATCGTCTGGCCAACACCAGCGCGCTCGCCATGCCCGGCGTCGGCGCGGAGACCCTGGTCATGGCCTTCGACCTGGCCGGTGTGGCGGTGAGTGCCGGTTCCGCCTGTTCATCGGGCAAGGTCGGACCATCACATGTCTTGACCGCCATGGGACGCGACGATATTGCCGCCAACACCGTGCGTATAAGCCATGGCTGGGCGACCACCGACCACGACATCGACGTTTTCCTGGCCGCGTGGACGGATATCGCACGCCGACTTGGCGGCGGCCAGCATGCGGCGTAATAGGTAGGGCATGACGACAGAGCGCAACATCAAGACCCCGGTCTATCTGGACTATCAGTCGACGACGCCGGTCGACCCGCGCGCGCTGGAAGCCATGTTGCCGTGGTTCACCGAAAAATTCGGCAACCCCCATTCGACCAGCCATGAGCTGGGCCGCGAGTCCGCCGAAGCTGTGGAGGAGGCGCGCGGCAAGATCGCCGACTTGGTCAACGCGGACCCGCGTGAGATCGTCTTTACGTCCGGTGCGACGGAATCGAACAACCTGGCGATCAAGGGCGCTGCGCGCTTTGAACGCGCCCACCGCAACAAGCGCGACAAGATTGTCTCCGTCGTTACCGAGCACAAGTGTGTCATCGAGAGCGTCAAGGCGATGGAGGCCGAAGGGTTCGAGACCGTCTTCCTGCCGGTCGGCGCGAACGGACTGGTCGATCGCGCGGCGCTGGACGCCGCCGTCGACGACCGCACGGTGCTGGTTTCTATCATGGCCGCGAACAACGAGATCGGCGTGCTGCAGCCTGTCGCGGAGATCGGTGCGCTGGCCCGCGAACGCGGCGCGCTGTTCCACACCGATGCTGCCCAGGCGATAGGCAAGACGCCGATAGATGTCGAGGCGATGACGATCGACCTGATGAGCATCTCCGGTCACAAGGTTTACGGTCCCAAGGGCATTGGCGTGCTCTATATGCGACGGCGGCCGCGGGCCCGTCTTGAGCCGCTGTTTTCTGGTGGCGGGCAGGAGCGCACGATCCGATCCGGGACGGTGCCGACCCCGCTCGTCGTCGGTCTGGGCGAGGCCGCCGCGATCGCCAAGCGGGAGATGGGCGAGGAGGGCGTGCGTCTAGGCGCGCTGCGCGACCACCTTTGGCAGGGCATTCAGAAGCGCATTCCCGACGTCGCCTTGAACGGCGACCCGGATGCGCGCTTGGCGGCCAACCTCAACATCGCCTTCGACGGCATCAAGGCGCTCGACCTCATCGAAGGTATGCCGGATCTGGCGGTTTCGACGGGTTCGGCCTGTACCTCGGCCGTTGTCGAGCCCTCCTATGTTCTGCGCGCGCTGGGCCTGGATGATGATCGAGCCGGCAGTTCCATCCGCATCGGCCTGGGTCGTTTCACCACCGAGGCCGAGGTTGAATTCGCCCTCGACCACCTCGCCGAGGCGGTCTTAAGGCTGCGTCAGCACTCCTCGGCGGCGTGACCGCGATCCGCTCTAAAGCTGGACGCGAACAGCCGCTTCGGATTAAAAGCGCGCCGCAAAGACGGAGAGTACATGCCCAAAGTGACGTTTATTGACCGGGACGGCACCCGGATCGAGGTCGATGCCCCGGTGGGCCTTTCGCTTCTGGAACTCGCGCACCGCAACAACATCGACATTGAAGGGGCGTGTGAGGGTTCTCTGGCGTGTTCGACCTGTCATGTGATTGTCGACGACGACGATTTCGACCGGCTTGAGGAGCCGACTGAGGACGAGGAGGATATGCTCGACCTCGCCTTTGGCCTGACCAAAACGTCCCGGCTTGGCTGTCAGATCATCGTGACAGAGGAACTCGACGGCCTGACCATCTCGCTGCCGCCGGAAACCCGCAACATGATGGCGGACTAGTTCCGGGCCCACTTTAGGCGGACGTAACCATCAGCCGACAACTCCGACTCTTCAAAGGCCCGCTAGGCGGTCTGATTCTCAGACCCTGGTTCGACCGTCTGGCCTTGCGCTTCATGGTCGGCACCTATTTCCCAATCTCGCGTCTGTGGGCGGCCAGTGAAACTGCTGGCGACGACCTCTCGGGCTACGCGGAGAACGTGCCGATAGAGCTGCCGAACGGCAGCCGGCGCGCGCGCCTACAGAACGTCTTGGGGCACACCATGCTGGCGCGCGTCAGCGCCGAGCAGGCGGAAGCGGATTGGCAGGACGCGATGTTCACCAACACCAGCGGCGCGCGCCTGGACGACCTGACGGTGCGGCGGCGGCAGTCGGTCGGCACCTACATGATGGCGCGCATGCGGTTTCGCTTCCTGCGCCGGCGCGCGCCGGCGATACGTTTCGCGACGATCACACCGGACGAGGCGCAAAGGCGGTACGGCGCATCGTGCGCCGATCCTGCGGCGTTCTTCGCTGCGCCGTCGAACCCGCCGGCGGTTGAACAGTCGCGTTCCATCAACGGCGAGGGTTTTGTTCAAAGCTGGCTGCGCTTCGCTAGTCCGACCGCCGCCATGGGCGACACGGTCTGGGCCCATGTCTTCGAGCCGCCCGACGGTTACGATCACACGGTGATCATCTGTCACGGCATCGGGATCGAGGCCGACATGTGGGACAGCTCGCTGCACTTCGCGCCGCAGTTCGCCGGTCGACGCATTCGCGTGATCGAACCGGAAGCGCCCTGGCATGGTCGCCGCCGTCCGCCGGGCGTGCACGGTGGCGAACCATTCGTCGCTCACGGCCCGATCGGCGCGGTCGAGGAGTTCCAGGCCCACGTCGCGGAGATCGCGTGCCTGATCGGTTGGGCGCGGGCGACCGGGCCGGGCAGGGTGGCGGTCGGCGGCATCAGCATGGGTGCGCTGAACAGCCAGCTGGCGATCGCCCATGCCGGCGCCTGGCCCGAGGCCATGCGCCCGGACGCCGCGCTTCTGGTCACCACGACCGACCGGCTCGACGAGGTCGCCTGGGACGGCAGCTTCGCGACCGGCTTCCACACCGCCGAAGCCTTTGCCGAGGCCGGCTGGTCGCGCGAGCAGATCCACGACTGGATGCCGTTGACCGCACCCATCGGCGAGCCCGGCATCGACCCCGATCGCATCATCATGATGCAGGGCAGCCACGACACGATCACGCCGTTCCCCGGCGGCCTGGCCTTCGCCCAACGCTGGGGGATTCCCGAGAAGAACCTCTTCATCCGCCGCCAGGGCCATTTCTCCGTGCCGCTGGGCCTGACCCGCGACGCCAGCCCGGTGGCCCGCCTGGTCGAGATCCTCAACACTTGAACCCGGCGCCCGCCGCCCTATGTTGCGGCCCATGAACACGCTTGGATTCGATAAGCCGGAAACGGCCACCCGGGTCGTCGTCGCCATGTCGGGCGGGGTCGACAGCTCGGTCACGGCCGCGCTCCTCAGAGAATTCGGCTATGACGTGGTCGGCATCACGCTGCAGCTCTATGACCACGGCCAGGCGATCCAGCGCCCGGGAAGCTGCTGTGCCGGCACCGACGTGCACGATGCCCGCCGCGTCGCCCAGATGCTCGATATGCCGCACTATGTGCTGGACTATGAGTCCCGCTTCCGCCAGGCGGTCATGGACGACTTTGCCGACACGTATCTGGCCGGCGCGACGCCGATCCCGTGCGTGCGCTGCAACCAGCGGGTCAAGTTCGCCGACCTCATGTCGACGGCGAAGGACCTCGGCGCGGATTGTCTGGCGACCGGCCACTACGTGCAGCGTATCGATGGCTCGAACGGGCCGGAGCTTCACCGCGGCGCCGAACAGGCGCGCGACCAGAGCTACTTCCTGTTCGCGACCACGGCCGATCAACTCGCCATGCTGCGTTTCCCAATCGGCGCCATGACAAAGGCGGAGGTGAGGGCGCATGCCGCCCGCTTCGGCCTCGCCATCGCCGACAAGCCCGACAGCCAGGACATCTGCTTCGTGCCCAACGGCGATTACGCCGGCATCGTCGCCAAGCTTCGGCCCGGCGCGATAGAGCCCGGCGACATCGTCGATCAAGCGGGTAACGTGCTCGGCCGTCACGACGGCATCATCCACTTCACGGTCGGCCAGCGCCGTGGCATCGGCATTGCCGCCGCCGAGCCGCTCTTCGTGCTGCGCCTGGAGCCCGACCAGCACCGCGTCGTCGTCGGCCCGCGCGAGGCGCTGCAGGAGGCGAGCCTCACCATCAGCAACGTCAACTGGATCGACGGCCGCGCCCTGCCGGACGAGGGCCTGACTGGCGCGGTCAAGCTGCGCTCCATGCAGGCGCCCAAGCCAGCGACGGTGACACCGCTTGAAGGCGCACGCGCCCGCGTCGTTCTCGACGAGCCCGCTGAGGCGGTCGCACCCGGCCAGGCCTGCGTCCTCTACGACGGCGACCGCGTCATCGGCGGCGGCTGGATCGATCGCCGCGAGTCGCTCGCAGCCTAGATCCCGCCGCCTGCACACGGCCAAGCGCGCCACCGGCTTGACTTGGCCGGAGGGCAACTCTATATGCGGCGGACCTTTCTGGGGCGGAGTAGCTCAGTCGGTAGAGCAGGGGAATCATAATCCCTGTGTCGGGGGTTCGAGTCCCTCCTCCGCTACCAGTTTCCCCGGCTTGTGAATCCCTTTTTGCGGTTGGGCACACTACCAGGTCGCCAAAAGAGCATGAGATCTATTGCTGAATATGATCTAGCACCGTGTCAATGCGAGCCTGTGTGTTGGGACCAACTGTACCACGCCACTCAGTCAACGCGGACGCAAGGTCCTGACTTTCGGCCGGCGTTAGATTGGGGACGGTTCCTTCAAGCACGACAATCAAATTGTATTTGCCGTCAGCGGATGCTGATGGAAAGAGATCTTCAGCGATCGATACAACTCGCTTGTCGCCCAGATCATAGAGAAACTCTGACGCATACACGCGGACGGTTCGATCGTCCTCACCGGCGGCTGACGTTATCAATGCAAGCTGTTCATCAGTCAGCATCTCAGAGACCATGAATCTCTGATCCTTGTTCTCGCGTAGATACTCTGCAAGCGCGACCGAAACACCAAGCCGAACCCGGTAAATGTGAAAGTCTTCCTCCAGCGCTGCCATCATTAGCGCAACAGCGTCCGCACCTTGCATTGAGAGTTCCTCTCTTGCGTTGCGGCGTACCAGCGCTGAGTCAGAAGTCAGATCGTCTATTAGGGCATCGACGTCCGCAGAAGTCTGCGCCAATGCGCTGGAAAAAATTGTTAGTTCCCCATCTTTAACCAGTTCCAGCCCACCAGGAATTGGGCAAGGACCGCTCCGCACCGTCTTGTTCTCTGCGCCATCGACACCGGTGAGTTCTTCGGTGCTTGCGTTGAAACGCCACTGAATGATTTTTCCACTACCCAAGAACTGTCCAATTGATCGACCTGGGAGGCACGAAAACTCTACGTCTGGCTTTCCCGCCTTCTCGGCATCCTCTGGAGACAACTCCACCACCAAAGTTAGCCACTCACTTTTCACCTCCCGTCCGATGATCACAAACTCATGCCGATTTTCACCTTCGGCACCGGGATATGTCTCGTCGCCAAAGAGCGTTAGATCCGCCTCCCTGACATCCCCATCTATGCGCAACCGGACCAGGTCATCACGCATCAACAAATCGACAAAATAGAGCAATGCAATGGCGATCGCCGCGACACCGGCAACCACAACACCCTTGTATCTAATGACTGCGGTTGAGCCGAAAGCACCGAAGATAATGCCCAGCCCACTACAGGTTATGAGCAACGAGATAGTTTGAGCGACGGCAAGAAAGGCCATGCAAGTGAGGCCAAGGAGGAGCAAGAACAGGCCTACAGCAACGCCGGCTCGAAAGACACCGTCAGACCAGACCGGTGCCTGGTTCGGCGCGTCGTCTACAGCCGTTTCATCGCCGGAGTCTGCCATCGTTCAAATCCGAGAACGCTCGTAAGCAACCTAAGATTGACGGTAATCAGCAATAATCAATAATAAACTGTATGTATCAGATCTACTGACCTAATTCGTGCTCTTAGCACAATACTATAATGTCAGGCTAGCACACGGCACTTCCGATCAACACGAAATTGTGATGGTTCGGTAATTAAGGATGCCGCGGTTGACCGATACTTCAATCAGAGCGAGTGTTTTGGCGACCTTACCCAAGAGTTTCGGGGCAAGCTGCGAGGTAAGGCTGAATCGGGAGTGCGCTATCCTGATTCTGGAAACCTTGCGGAACCCACCAACCAGGTCCGTCCCGGTCGACGTCGCAGTACTGTTGTCGAAGGCCCTGTCATGAGTGGGGGAGAACCGCCCAATAGGAAGTTCAACGAGAGACTCATCGGATTGATGGGAGGCAATTGTTCCATGGTGGAGAAGCGAACATGATAGTTGAACCGACAACGCAGTCGACATCGCCGCCATCCGATAAGCCGTTGGTGGAGAGCCCGGTGCTGGTCGGGATGGATGTGCCACTGTTCTACATGACTGAGCGCGGACCAGTAACGTGGGAGCACAAGGTGTTCTGTGGGAGAGCCTTCGCAGATACTGTGCTGACCGAGATGAACGACATCATGAAAGTTGCTGAACTCGGACTTGTTCACCTTGGCTTCTACAATCCGCGCAAAGCGCGGCGCAGGGATGGCACTCCGATATCGCCGGAGCGCTGGAGCAACCACGCCTTTGGTGAAGCAGTGGACTTCAAAGGTATCGTTCAAACCGATGATACTGACAATTTCCTGGATATCGCGGCGATGAAAACCAGTGCCCCAGACGTTCTCAAGAACATGAGTGAGCGCTGTGCGAACGCTATAGAGGCGATCGGTCGGAAACCAGAGATCGTCGACGAAGGTAGCTGGCTGCACATCGGCATTTGGCCGAAGTAGGTGAGGTAGTTGGCGAGTCTGAGCGGTCGCTTGAACTACGACACTGTTCTGAGAATTCCTGGCTCTGATTGAGTTAGTCCAGAGCTGCTTGTTGCCCGTGAGCAGAAACTAGACTGGTAGGCAAGAAGAGCAATTTAGTCATAGCCTAAGCCAGTAGATCTACATGGGCAGTGGTGTTGCATTGTATGGCGAGTGTGAATCGAAACACTGGACAACAGAGCCCCGGCAGTCCCCTGATGCCAAACAAGCAAGCGTCGGTTAGGTGGGTGTCGACAACGCGCGAAGATTTTGGTGAAGAACCGGTCACGACTTGCAAGAAGCTGTCATGCTCGCGCGGTGTTGTTATTGGTGATCCGCTTTGGCGGTGAGCCGCAATCCCCGTGTTTGAGGTTCTAGTGCCTATTTCGCCGCCATCGGAAACCCATCTAAGTCAGACGCTTAGGTGGGCTTTGTTTCATTCTCTGCGAACCTGTTGGAGCACGTCATGAGTAACCCGGTCTTTCATTTTGAGATCCCTGTGACCGACATGGATCGTGCCGTCGCGTTTTATCAAAGCGTTCTGGAGACTGAATTGGATCGCCAGAGCGTTGACGGTTACGACATGGCTTTCTTTCCACGCGATGACAGCCAACCCGGCTGCAGTGGCGCGCTGGCGAAAGGCGAAGTCTACAAGCCGACGCAGGACGGCTCGCTCATCTACTTTGATGTTGCCGATATCGACGCGGTCCTTGCTCGCGCAACCGCCCTGGGTTCGCGCGTCCTTTACGAGAAAAAGGACATCGGTGACGCCGGTTATGTCGCCGAGTTCGAGGACAGCGAGGGCAATCGGGTTGCCCTCACGCAAGGTAAGGACTGACCAGCGTCCGGCGGCAAACCTCAAAGTATCGTTGCAGCGGGCGCTCTTTTCCGTCGGTTACGTCAATCAAGCGCGCCCATGATCGAATGGGCTCTGTCCTTCGGGGCGACCAATATCTTTGATCGCCCGAAGGACAAACCGTGGGTGAGCGCCAACACGCTTAGCCAACGACCTCCAGCGACCCATGGTCGTCGCAATGGCCGTCATGAGGATGGTGCAAGCGGCCGTCCACCAGATAGCAGACGTGGTCGCCATGGGGGACGGCTTCGTGTCCGCATCCGGGGCCGTGGACATGGTCGTGGTCATGACCCAGGCCGTCGTTTGCAACGGGCGCACAGGGGTCGGGGTTTGTGACGGATACCTCGATGACATGCTCGTCCACGTGATCCTCATGGGGATGGTGAAGGTGGCCATCGTGAAGATAGTCCACGTGATCGCCGTGGCGCACCGCCGTGTGGCCGCAACCAGGGCCATGGACATGCGGGTGGTTCTCGTGCTTCGGGTTCGTGCAAGTCATCGGTGTTTTCCTTGAGTTGTGGGGATTAGAGCGTGTCTTCGGCGGCGTAGTCGAGGATGTTCTGGACCAGCCGGAGAACGTGGTCGTCGTTCAGTGCGTAGTGAACGTGTTTGGCTTCCCGCCGGCGCTTCACCAGCCGGGCGGTGTGCAGCAGCTTGAGTCGCGCCGAGATTGTCGCAAGCTTGTCGCCCTCGGCTTCTGCCAGTTCGCTGACGCATCGCTCGCCTTCGGCAAGGCGCAGCAAAAGGCGCAGACGGGCCGGGTCGCCCGCGGCGCTGAGCATGGCCGCCGCACTCTCCAGAGCCTGGTCCGAAGGAGCCGCGAAAGGGGCGCGCTCGGGATGGGCGCCATGCCCACATGCCGGATCGTCAAGAGATTGCGACATCGTCATCCAATCAATCAATAGATTCATTGAATAACAGATTGTGTTGTAGGCTGCAAGCCCTAAAACAGCTGTTTGTTGCTCGCGGGTAACGAAGGGACGTCTGCACGCAAGGCTGGGGCGGCCGGCATAGGAACGCCGCCAACATGAGAAGGCAGCGTCGCCGCCATCGCGTTGAACGTATGGGTGGGAGATTCTTTGGGGTTGTGGCCTTCGTCTCGGCCATTCCGCTCGACGATGACGCCGATCCACCTGGAATCAGGTCTCGATATAGCTGCAGATAACGATCACCATGCCGACCCTTTGGCAAAACGATCGGATAGGGAGGAAAAAGATGCAAAGCATCCGACGAGTGGGAATCGCTGGCCTGTTGTTCTTCGCTTCAAGCAGCTTGGCATTTGCCGAACCTATGACGGAACAGGTCTTTCTCGATACGCATGTCGGTAACTGCGTGGCGTACACCGGTCCAAGCACCGGCGAACAGTGTTACACCGCGGATGGGAAAACGACTTACACCGACCAGACCTACGGGAACGACAGCGGGACCTGGGAGTATCGAGACGGCGAAGTTTGCGTCAGGTGGTCAAAGGAAGCCGGCGAAGCCTGCGAAGCCTATGTCATGGAGGCTGACGGATCGTTCAGCGCGACATCCGGCTACACATGGCAGGTCATCCCCTGATCCTGCTTGACGTGCCAAACTCGGGAATCCGTTAGCCCGCCAAGGGCTGTAGCTCAATCCTGCCGAACTGGTTTGCGTAGGCATGTATGGCGGGTGAACCGCCGAGGTGCATGAGCAGTACGTTGTCATCCGGCGTGAACCGTCCGGAAGCATTGAGATCAAGCAGCCCGCGAATGGCGCGCCCCTCGTAGACGGGATCAGCGATCAACCCTTCCGTTGTCGCCAACTGGCGGATGCCGTCCTTGATCGCCTCATCAGCGTACCCGTAGGCGGCCTCGTTTGACGCATAGACCTCGACGTCTTCGGCCTTCACCAAAGGCGGAAGCTCCAGAACACCGAGGGCGGCGTTGGCCAGTTCCAACACGCGCCGACTCTTGATCTGTGTTTCGCCGTCATCAGCGACGCCGATAACCCTGGTGTCGATGCCCAGAGCCTTGAACCCGGCGACCAGTCCGGCCTGCGTGCTGCTCGATCCCGTCGTGTGAATGAGGTAGTCGAACGTCATACCCAGCTGGCTCGCCTGAGAGGCCAGCTCAGCCGCACAGTTCAGATAGCCGAAACTGCCAAGCGGATGCTCCGATGCTCCGCCCGGGATCAGATAGGGTCTGTGGCCGTGATTGCGAAGTTGGTCCATGAACTCATCGAGTGGACCTTGATCCTCGATCGGTCGCTCTGTCTCGTCTAGGTAAAGCTCCGCCCCCATCAGGCTGCTCAACAGAATGTTCCCGACATGGCGATAGTTGGGTCCTGCATCTTTTGTCCACGCGCAGTGCAGGAGGGCACACTTCAATCTTGCCTTTGCCGCGGCCGCAGCGGTTTGTCGCGTGTGGTTCGATTGGATGGCGCCAACGGTCACGAGCATGTCGCACGCGCGTTCAATCGCATCGCCAACCAGAAACTCCAGTTTCCGTGTCTTGTTCCCGCCGCCTTCCAGTCCGGTCAGATCATCCCGCTTCATCCAGATGTCCGGTCCTTCCAACGAAGCACCGAAGTTCTTCAAGGCGTGAAGAGGCGTCGGCAGTTGAGCGAGTGAGAACCTTGGCAACGTGTCCAACCGCGAAACGAGTTCCGCCGCCGAGACTGTATCGGACATGTCCATTCTCCCTATCCTCAAGAGCCGACCTGGTCGGGCCTGGTGCTGATGCCCGCCGACCGGTCGTACCAGCGGACGATGGCGGGCGAAACCCACCTTTGCTACCACCAACCCTTTCAGTCATTAACGAGAAGAATCACCTGTGCCGCCCGATCGGCGCATTCGAGACCTGAGGCGGATTGGAACGTGACGGCCGTCCTATGACAGTGCGCAGCGTTCTGGTGTAGATTCACCTCTAATTCGCTTGCGATAGCACCAACCCACCGAGCGCGGATAGAGAGGTCCGAGGTGAGGAAGGTAACCGCGACGGCGCCCCGGTGGGCGTGGCTGTTCCTGGCAGGCCTCGTGATCGTGGCCGCGAATGTTGTCACCCAGCCGGCCCGCGCGGATTTCGGCGACTGCATGGACGCCGACTATCTCAGCAACTTCGGGACATCAGGTGAGCCGCTGGAGATCTACGATCCCATCTCCGGTCTGGTGTGCATTGTCGAGTTCGACATTGCTTATGAAACACCCGGGGGCACGCGCAACATCCGGGGCATCCGTGACATCAACGCCGACTGGGCTTTCCTGCCCGGGGCGATGCCGGAGGTCGAACGCGGCGCGCGTGCCGCGATCGCGGCCCTGGGCACCGTGGGCAACTACCGGGTCGACGACATCACGATCCTGATGCTGGATGACCAGGAATCGGTGATGGCCGATGGCGAGAGCGAACGATCCGTTTTGGGAGTCGCCAATGGTCCGACTCTGGAGAATGAATGCGTGATCACCGCCTACATGTTCGGACCGGGCGGCGACCCCGATGATATCGCGCAGACAATTGCCCACGAGATCTTTCACTGCGTTCAGTCGGAGTCACTCTCGCCCGAGCAATACGACACCGTCACGGGCGGCGGCATCTGGTGGGGTGAGGGATCGGCCGAATACTTCGCGACGCTGGCAGTGCCCGAAGCCGGCGACCTGATGGGCCGCGCTTCCGAGTTCGATGATGGCGTCGCCGCCGGGATGCCGCTTCATGACATCGCCTATGGCATGGCCGTCTTCTTCTACTGGCGCCACAACAGCGCGGGCGGTCCGTCCTATCTGATGCCATTCCTGAGCCTCATGGCGCCGTCGAACGATGCCGCCGCCCAGCGTGTGGCCATGCGTGATGCCATGAGCGAGGATATGTGGTTGGACTTTGTCGAGGCCTATGCGGACCAGGCCATCACCGACCCCAGCGGCAACCCGCTCGGGTTCAGAGAGGTCGACGGCACCGAAATCACGTTTGACGGCAACGAAACGGAGACCGTCACGCTGAGCCCCTTTGTCGTGATGCAGGGTTACGCCGATCACCTGTGCGGGGAATGGCGCGCGACGCTTTCGCCCGGCACGGCCAATATCTCGAGCCGGAAGCTCGATACCAGCGACTGGATCAGGCCGTGGCCCGAGACCATCGACGCGCGGGCCGGCAGCAACGCGAGTTACCGCATGGCCGGCCTCAACACCGGCGACGACGACGTGCGCGTGGAGATCGAAGTGGAGCGCACGGCGTCATGCGATCCCTGCGGCGGCACCAAAGAAATCGACGCCTGCCTGGTCGGCACGTGGTCCTATGCCAGTGGCGGCGCGGTCGAATGGATGAAGTCGCAGGGCATCAACATCACCGCGGCCAACATTACGCCCGGCGATATGACGTTGCGCAGCGACGGGATCTTCATCACCGAACCTTTCGGCGGCAGCCTGACGATCGAGGAGGACGATGCCGTTGGCCAGGGCGTCGGCGACGTCACCGCTGCGACCGGCACGTGGTCGGCAGAGGATGGCATGCTCTACACCTGCCAGGAGACCGGCGGTCTGAGCGGGGAGGTCACGGTAACGACGCCGGACGCCACGATGACCGGACCGGTCAGCCAGCCGGGCGCGGGCATGCTGGAGCAGAGCTACACGTGCAGCGGCGGCACCATGACGACAACCCTCGACTTCCCCGGGTTGGGTCCGATGACGACGACGTTCTCGAAGATCGCCGAAGAGGAAACCTCTCCGTCGACAGAATGACCTTTGTCAGCGCGCGATGATCTCGACCCGGCGGTTCAGCGCGCGTCCTTCCTCGGTGGTGTTGGGTGCCAGTGGCGCCAGGAAACCGGCGCCGGCATGTGCCATGCGGTCGGCTGAAATGCCATAGGTCGAGACGAGCGCGTCACGCACCGCCTCGGCGCGCCGCGCCGAGAGGCCGAGGTTGTATTCCATCGAACCCTGGTTATCGGTGTGACCGACAATGACGATCTGCAGGTCCGGGTTGGCGGTCAGGAAGGCGGCCATCTCCGACAGGGTCGGTTCGCTTTCCGGTTTGATGGTCGCTTCATCCGTATCAAACTGGATGCCGTAGAGCGCGACGCGGCCTGTGTCCGTCAGCTCCGACTGCATTTCCGCCGCGTCGACCATGCGGAAACTCATGGCCTCTTCTTCGGTGACCGTGACGACCGACATGGCCTTGCTGTTGTTGATCGACAGGAAGAGTGTCGCGTGCACGGTGCCGTCGGCGTCCGAGCGGGTGCCCATGACATAGCGATAGTCGAACGACGTCGCCCAGGCCGGCGAATTGCCGAACTGCTCGACGTCGTAGTTGATGCGTCCGCAATCGTCCTGGTCGCAGTCGAGCTTGATAGTGAAACCCTTGTCTTCCAGCGCCTGGGTGAAGTTGCGGGCGATATGGACCAGCGACGTATCCGGCGGGTAGCCGTAGGAGAGGCGGGTGACGGCACCCTCGACGGTCTCGACGGTTCCCGGCGCCGTCGCCACCGCGACTTCGTCGAATTCGCGGGTTTCGTAGGCGCGGATCCAGCTGCCGTCGAAACGGCCGACCAGGGGATGGTCGGCGCTGCCCTCGACATCCTGGGCGAGCGCCGGTGCGGGCGCCAGGATCAAGAGGCATAGCGCTAGAAGGAGAAATCTCATGACAGTACCCATGCGTTTCGCAAGAGCGCTCCCGCATACTGTCAATCAAACGCGCCGGCATGACAACGTTTGCGCCGGAGCTATGCCCTGATTGGACGCCTCACAGACAAAGGCGTATCCTCAAAGCCTCGAAGCTGAAGCGAGGCTTGCGGTGGACAAAAGACGGACACCACGACAACGCCACGAGGAAGCCGAGTTGCTGCGCCAGACAGCGCGCTCGACAACGACGCCCGGTTACTTCCGCTTGCGCGGTCCCGGGCGTCCGCGCGGCAGCAGTCTGGATCACGCCATCGATGTGCGCGACTACTTCGCCGACCTGTTCGGGGCCTTCACCTCCGACGGCAGTTGGCCGAAGGTCGTCTTGGCGGCGATGGTGCTGGCGCCCCAGGCGCTGGCGTGCCTGCTGTTGATCATTGCCATGACAATCGTCCAAGGCGGCGTGTGATCGACCGCTGGCGCGGTAGCGTTCGGTAGTTCGTGGTGTCGAAGAGATTGAAGCGCGTGTAGCTGCAACGCGGGCCTGCTTGTGGCGCGTGGCGCGGCGACCCAGAGCCGGCGAGGCCACATCGTCACGAACAATCACTGTGGCCAAGGCGCCGTCAATCGCGGCATGCCAAGGCGACGACGTGCTACGCTGCCGCGTTCTCCTGGAAATGGTACGTCGCGTGGAATGGCGCGAGCTGTTCCTTACCCCGGATGAAGTCGGCGGCGCGGGCCGCAATCATCTGGGTGGGTGCGTTGAGGTTGGCGCAGGTGATGCGCGGCATGACGGAAGCGTCGACGACACGCAGGCCCTCGATACCGTGCACGCGGAGCTCACCATCGACCACGGCGTCCCGGTCGTTGCCCATGCGGCACGTGCAGCTCGGGTGATAGTCGGTTTCCATCATGCTCTTGATGAACGCCAGGATGTCTCCATCCGTCGTCGCATCCGGGCCAGGGTAGATTTCCGCACCCCGATACGGATCGAAAGATCTTTGCGCAATGACGTCGCGGGCCCGACGGACGCCTTCGACCATCCGGCGGCGATCTTCTTCTGTTGAAAGGTAGTTGAAGTGAAGCAGCGGTTTGTCCGTCGGATTCGCTGACGCAAGATCGATGTGCCCGACGCTGGTCGGTCGCGACTGATCGACGTGCAGCGAAAACGCCTGGTCCAGCCGGATCTTGCCGTCGGGGTCGTAGTTGATGCCCGCTGCGCCGAAGTGGTACTCGGTGTCCGGGTAGTCAGCGTCGGTCGTGCTTCTTACCATTCCGCCGGCCTCCCAGAAGTTCGAGGTGGCGAGGCCCTTGCGGCTGATCGCCCAGCGCGCGCCGGCCATCAGCATCTTCACGGGATTGAGGGCGTCGTCATACGTTACCGGTTGGGTGCACGCGTACTTGACGATGACGGTCGGGTGGTCCTGCAGGTTGCGTCCGACGCCCGGCAGGTCGAGCTTTACCTCTATGCCGTGTTCGCGTAGGTGATCCGCCGGACCGATACCGGACAGCATCAGGGTCTGCGGCGAGTTGATGGCGCCGCCTGAGAGGATGATCTCGCGTTCGGCCTCGATCGTGTGGCTCTCACCCCGGTGCGTGAAGGTAACGCCGGTGGCGCGGTTGCCGTCGACCTCGATCTTGCGGACCATGGCGCTGGTGTAGAGCGTCACGTTGCTGCGCTGCAGGGCGGGGCGCAGGTGTGCCACCGCGGCGCTGCAACGCCGGCCGTTGCGCTTCGTGCTGTCATAGCGGGCAAGACCTTCCGGCTTGTAAGCGTTGAGGTCCTCGGAATGGCCTTGGCCGGACGGTTCGCCGGCGGCCTCGAAGGCGTCGAACAGCGGGTTGTCGAGCGAACCCTTCGTCGTGTTGAGCGGACCTGTGCCGCCGCGCCAGTCGCTGGCACCCCGGTCTGACGTCTCGCCCGCCTTGAAGTAAGGCAGGCACTGGGCATAGTCCCACTTCGGCAGGTTGAAGTCCGCGCCCCAGCGGTCGTAGTCCAGGGGATGGCCGCGCATGTAGACCATGGCGTTGATGGACGACGAACCGCCAACGACCTTACCGCGCGGGATGTCGATGTTACGGTCGTCGATGTCGGTCTCGTCCTGGGTCTCGTAACCCCAATTGAGCTTAGGATCGGTGAAGACTTTGTAGACCCCGGCCGGCACGTGGATCATCAGGTTGCGGTCCCAGGGCCCGGCCTCAAGCACCAGGACCGAATACTTGCCGTCCTCCGACAGGCGGTTGGCAAGGACGCACCCCGCCGAACCCGCGCCGATGATGATGTAGTCCACAGTTTGCCGGTTGCTCACAACAGTCTCCAGACCTCAGTGACGTGCATGCGTCTTGCTTGTGGTCGCTATCGTTTATGCAAGAGCAGACGATGCCATGCTCGCGCATGGAACCATCCAGGCGTGATTTCGCAGTATTCCTTCAGTTTATACGGCAGTCAAAACCATGGGCCGGCCCTTGGCCACTTCTTACGAGCACCACCATGATGGCCATGGGCAATTGCCCTGGAAGGGACGCGAACGCCGTCGCGCGCGTCAGGGCTGCTGGTTCGTTGACCAAGCCTCGGCACGGGTGTTTGCTTCGTCGATCTCAGCGGCCGTCATGCGGTTCGCCAGAACGCTCAGCGCATGCGGTGCGTCCTCGTGGCCGCGTTCAGCGGCCAGCTTCCACCACATGAAGGCGGTAACGCGGTCAACGTCGACACCAAAACCGTTGGCGTAGATGACACCCAGGTGGTTCTGGGCGTCGGCATGGCCCTGGGCCGCGGCCTGTTCGTACCAGCCGATCGCCGCTTCAGCGTCGCGCGGCACGCCACGGCCATAAAGGTACATGTCGCCAAGCGCATTCTGCGCGTCCGCATCGCCGGCCTCCGCCAGCGGCTGCCAGATGGCAAGCGCGGCCGCCTGGTCGCCCTCCTCAAAGGCCGCGAGACCGGCGTCAAAGCACGCGTGCGCGGCCGGGATGGCCATGAGCATCACGACCAAAAACAGCATGACTCGGTGCATGTCATCTCCCTTGTGCCCCAGCAGTCTCGCCCATCGACCGTGCCGCCGCGACCGTCAAGTGAGGCGAAGGCAGCGCCTCGCTAAATGGCCTCCGAGAGCCAATAACATGAGAGAAATCGATTTATCCGATGAGAAATCAGATGTTGCCTCCGACGCCAGAACCCATCAGATAATGCCCTATGGGGCTCATTTGTCAGCATTTGTAAAAGGGCCGTCGCACCGCCGCGGCATCTGCGAAGGATGAGTTGATTTAATTGAATGTGGTGATCTGTACACGGCCCGTGCAGGTTGCGATGAAGGGAAAAGGAGATCGCCGTGTTTGCCATGCCAGGCCTAAGACATCGGTTCGCTATGCCGGCCTTCGCCGCTTTGCTCTCGCTTATGCTGGCGGGTAGCGGTGTGTCGCCGGCGGTCAGCAGCACGACAAAGCGCGTTCCCGCCGAGTGGGAACCCCAGGAGGCCGTCTGGCTGCAATGGCCGGGACGGTGGGAGAAGGCCTATGAGGAGGCCTTCGCCAAGATGTCGACGGTGATCGCGGGTTATCAGACGCTGCATATCCTGGTCGACGACGACACAGTTCGTGATGATGCCCGCGCGGCGATCGCGGACGCCGGCGGCGATCCCGATCATGCCAACATCGTCTGGCACGAGATCGCCAACGACAGCGCGTGGATGCGCGACAACGGGCCGGTCTACGTCGTCGAGGATGGCGAGATGCGCGTCCAGAACTGGGAGTTCGACGCCTGGGGCGGAGCCTTCGGCGCCGACATCCCCTATGGCAAGGATAACCGTGTGCCGGCGGAAGTGGGCGCTTATCTCAACATGCCGGTCGACCACATCGACATCGTTCACGAGCGTGGAAACCTGGAGTTCAACGGCGTCGACACGGTCATCTTGAACTGGAGCACGCTGGGCGATCCCCGCCGCAATCCCAACTATTCGAAGGAGCAGGCGAAGGCGGATCTGAAGGAACATTTCGGCGTCAGCAAGGTGGTGTTCATCGAAGGCGTTGTCGAAGGCGATCTGACCAACGGTCACATCGACGGCATCGCCCGTTTCATCAACCCGACCACCGTGGTCGTGGCCGAGTGCACGGCGAATTCCCTGTGCCAGCCAGGCGAGGGGGGTGACGCCGCGGTCTACGACAACGCGGCCGCCACGATCGCCGCGGCGGGCTTCGATGTCGTCCGCATGCCCATCGAGGGCACGGCCAGCGCCGGCGGTTACACCTTCGACACCAACTACATGAACTGGATCGTCGGCAATGGCTTCGTCATCGCCGTCGGTTTCGACAACCCGGAGACGGACGCTGCGGCGAAGGCGCGGCTGGAAGCCTTCTTCCCGGGCCGCAACGTCTACGTGATCGAAATGCTGGGCTCCTGGCTCGCCGGCGGCGGCGCCCACTGCCACACCAACGACCAGCCGGCCGCCTCGACCATCAACGCGACCCCCGCCGATCTCACAGACAGTTGAGGTTCGCCAACAGCCTCTCGTCAGAGGCAACACGGAGGGGATCGCACTCGCCTGTTTCCTGTGCTACGGCTTTTATTGAGCTGACGGCAGCCGAGGTGAGGCAGGAGGCGCGGTCATGGCGGAAACGACGGTTGGCGCTGACGACGGCGCGGTAAAGGCCGGCGCGGCTAAGGCGGCTTGGCTGTGGCAGCCGCCTCTGCCGATCAAAAGCGCGCCGCTCTTTGCCTGGCCACCGCAACCTGCAGCGTTGGCCAGGTACTTGGTATCGCCGTTCTTTTTGTGGTCGCTGATCCTGCCGTTCGGCGCGCTGGCGACGCTCACCTGGACGTACTTGCAACCGCCGCTCGCCATGAGCGTCACGTGGCAGGTTGACTGGGTTCTATGGGTTTTTGCCCGCAATCTCGGGCTGATGATCGTCGTTGCGGGTGGCCTGCACCTCTATTTCTATACGTTCCAGCGCCAGGGCATGACGCGCAAGTTCGACCCGCGCGACCAGGACCGCGACAATCCGAAGTTCTTCGCGCGCAACCAGATCTGGGACAACATCTTCTGGACCTGCGCCAGCGGTGTCACGATCTGGACGGCCTATGAGTGTTTCTTCCTGTGGGCCTATGCCAACGACTATCTGCCCTATTATCTGGAGTGGACGCGCCATCCCGTGTGGTTCGTTTTGATGTTCGTGGCGATCCCGTTCTGGGCCTCGTTCCATTTCTATTGCGTTCATCGCCTGCTGCACTGGCCGCCGCTCTTTAAGCTCGCCCATGCGCTGCACCACCGGAACGATAACCCCGGTCCGTGGTCAGGGCTCTCGATGCATCCGATTGAGCATGTGCTCTATCTCAGCAGCGTTCTCATCCACGTCGTCTTGATGTCGCACCCCATCCACATCCTGTTCCATAACCAGTGGAACACGTTAGGCGCGGCGACATCGCACACCGGCTACGACAGCATTCTGCTGAAAGACAAGCCGATGTTCATGTTGGGCGCGTTCCATCACCAGCTGCATCACCGCTACTACAACTGCAACTACGGCAACACGTTCACGCCGTGCGACAAGTGGTT